>OMSH01000195.1 GCA_900313715.1 uncultured Prevotellaceae bacterium | reverse complement strand
TGAGGTGCTGGAGCCTTCTGTTACCTTAGGCCTCTTCTCTGCTGATGTGGATTATTACTTCCGCGTGGACAGCTTCAACGAGAGTGGTATTACCAAGGGCGACTGATGACGAATGTACACGCCCAAACGCTTTACTAAAAAAACGTTAAAAATATTGCAAGTAGAGAAAAAAGATATGCGTGTAGAATAAAGTAAAATATTGCTTATGCCAAGAAGGGCTAAAAAACAAACAACTACCCCATGAATAAAGAGACACCAAAGTATTGGAGGCTTTCCCTAATCCTGACCCTCTGCAGTGCAATGGTTATTTCGGCATGTTCGAACAGATATATTTCTGCAGAAAAGGATAGTGTATCGATTATTGCTGACACTGTTTGGGCTTTCGCCCAGAACCATCCGGACGGATTCACCCTCGACATCTGCACGATGACCAAGCCGACAAGAGGTATAGCTGTCAGTTACGCAGAAACGAAGAATAGCCATTCACGCAACCAGCTCGACAAAGTTGTCAGTCATGCCCTCAAGCACGATGGTTTTGTAGGAGGTTGGCTGAATAGTGAAAATGGACTATATTACTTTGACAGTACAAAGCTCTTCCCTGAAACATTGCTTAAAGAGGCCATTCAATTTGGAAAAGAGAACGGGCAACTTTCAGTTTTCATTCTTTCTACCTACTCGGAAATTCCGATTGATGGTAAGGTAGCAGAGATTGTCGAAAGAGGCACAATACTTGTTGGAACTACCGGTGACTATCGTCCGCTGTCTTTCCGTAAAAGTGATGGGGAATATTGGGGTTTTGGAATAGAAATAGCCAAAGAGATTGCTAGTTACTTAGGCGTGGAAGCAGTATTTGTGCAAACCTCATGGCCAACACTGACAGACGATGTCTTGGCAGAACCTCAGATATTCGACATTGCCATAGGGGGCATTACCATTACTGATACCCGGCGTGAGACTATGCTGATGAGTGAAGGTTATCTGGCTAATGGTAAGACCATCCTTTGTCGTTCATCAGAGGCAGGTCATTTCCGCTCTTTGACCGACATCGACAAGCCAGAGGTGCGTGTGATGGTAAATCCAGGTGGTTTGAATGAACAGTTTGCTAATGATAACCTCACTCATGCCACCATTATCGTTCATCCGAAGAACGAAGAAATCCCCTCACTGGTAGCAGAGGGAGAGGCCGATGTAATGATTACAGAGATTACAGAAGCCCCCTATTATATACAAACCGACCCCAGACTGGCAGCACCACTACTGAACGAACCTTTCACACATGGTGAGATTGGCGTGTTGATGCAGAAAGATAAGGAGGATCTGCTACAGATGGTGAACAACAAAATCCAAATAATGAAAGCCAACGGAACGCTTCGTCGATTGCACGAGAAATATGGATTAGTTTATGTTTATTAAAAAATAATGGACAAAGTCAACAGAAAAACGGATCCAATGGGCAGAGCCATTGCCGAGTATCATAAAACAGGAAAGGCAAAGAAACTCAAGGTATTCTCCCCTATGTTTGAGGAGGATGAGCTACCTTTGCCTACCCTCTTCCGTAGCTATGATGAGATGCCGGAGATAGAGCAAAAGGCTCTTAATCTTGCAAAAGGGAAGACACTTGATGTGGGTGCTGGTTCTGGATGTCATTCGCTTGTACTTCAGGATAGAGGCATAGATATAACCGCCATAGATATCTCCCCTTATTCCGTAGAGACCATGAAGGAACGAGGTGTTAAGAAGGTATTTGAACAGGACTTCTTTACGCTTAAGGGACAGTATGATACCATCCTAATGCTAATGAACGGAATAGGCATCATGGGGACCTTGGAGCGTATGTCTGTCTTTTTCAAACTACTCGACAGAATTCTAGCTCCTAGAGGTCAAGTTCTGTGCGATTCATCTGACATCTGCTACGTGTATGAGACAGATGACGGTATCATTGAACTGCCTGATGACATGGAGTATTATGGTGAAATTAGCTTCCAAATGCAATACAAGGACACCATCGGAGAGCCTTTCGACTGGCTTTATATCGATGCTGACACCTTGATGATGAAAGCAGAGGAAAACGGATATGCAGTTGAAGTATTAGCAGAAGGTAACCATTACGATTATTTAGCAAGAATAACTAAAATAGCATGAGAATATTGATTTGTAAAAAAGGAGAAGATACTCTTTGCGACAGATGAACAGAGCAAATGTGTTCATGGTATTCACAAAAAACTATACAGACATATGACAACATTAATGATAGGATTATTGATTCCGTTATTGGGAACCATGATCGGAGCAGCATTCGTCTTACTGATGAAGGACGAGATGTCACTTCGCCTGCAAAAAACACTGCTCGGTTTTGCTTCGGGCGTAATGGTAGCAGCGTCGGTATGGTCGCTACTGATTCCATCGATGGAGATGGTGGATGACACTGGATGTTGGTCAGTGGTGCCAGCTGCCGTAGGATTCCTGTTGGGTATGTTTTTTTTATTGATGATTGATGAGTTGACACCTCACCTGCATATAGGTACAGATAAGCCAGAGGGCATGAAGTCTCATCTGTCTAAGACTATGATGTTAGCCCTTGCCGTCACCATCCACAATCTACCAGAAGGCATGGCAGTAGGTGTGGTATATGCAGGGGCTGAGAATGGGATATCAAACATTACACTGACAAATGCTATTGCCGTAGCAATTGGCATTGCCATACAGAATGTACCAGAAGGAGCTATTATCTCAATGCCAATGAGAGTTGCAGGCAATTCCAAGTGGAAGTCATTCATTATTGGCTCATTGAGCGGTGCCGTTGAACCAGTAGGCGCATTAGCTGTTTTGTTACTGGCTTCGTTTCTAATGCCTATTCTTCCCTACATGCTATCCTTTGCTGCCGGAGCCATGTTCTATGTGGTGGTTGAGGAACTTATCCCCGAAGCATCCAGTGGCCAGCACAGTAACCTCAGCACTATAGGTTTTGCTATAGGTTTCGTCCTGATGATGGTACTTGATGTGATAATGGGATAGATATATCAAATGACAATCCTCAGTTAAAACAGGAGCATTCGTATATTGTCTAAACCGACAAAACAATTTTTATTTTGACTCCTGATATTTACTGATGGCTTGCTGTGTTTTATGGTGACCTATAGCAATGAGCTTTTCCGATTTATCAAAGTCGAAAACGCCGTAACGACTCATCTGAATTTCAACAAGTATATCGGGTTTCGTCAATTGAGCCATAAGAATGGAATTTTGGCGAATCATTAGAGAACTGACTCGTGAAAGCATTGTGTAATAGTTGAATTCAAAATTATCAGGTATTAACTTATTGAGTATCTGCTGAGATAACGATCTGCTGTGTTTGCGTTTTTCTGCCAACTCATGTTGAATTTCCCATTGTTTTTTATAATCATGTCCACTTACATCAATACCTATCAGGATATCACCGTCATGTCTTACCACACGATTCATCGGGATGGGGTTAGTCACACCACCGTCAACGAGTATCATGCCATCACGATGTACTGGCTCATAGAATGACGGCAAAGAGATGGAAGCACGGATGGCATCAAAAAGATTGCCCTTGTGAAAAACGACCTCACGACCAGCCTTCAAATCGGTTGCAACAGCACAATAAGGTATTGGCAAATCTTCTATAGGCATATCAGGCACAAACTCCATGATAGCCTCGATGATACGAGAACCTTTAACTATATGATTAAGACTCAGTGAAAAGTCTGTTAGCTCCAACATTTTCTTACGATCAACTGTCTTCATCCACTCACGGAATTCTTTTAGTTTCCCTACTGCATAGACACCGCCAATAAGAGCCCCCATCGAACATCCTGCAATAGAAGTGATGTGATAGCCCTGTTCCTCCAGCTCTTCAATAGCACCGATATGGGCAAGACCTTTTGCGCCACCACTTGATAATACTAATGCCACATTCTTCATACGAACTACTTTTCTATTATGATAAAACAAATGCTATTATAATAGGAATACATGTCATAAAAGCATCTTAATAATATGTGCAAATATAGTTACTTTACCCGATAATCTTTATCTTAATGACCAATAATTCGTATTAACGTGATGAAAGAAACAAAATACGAGTTCAAAGCCCTAAAAAGATAGATACTATATGTAAAGAAGAAAGCTTGCAAAGGAATAATACCTGGCTTATTTTTTCTTAAAGAAAAGTTTGGAATTGTGTTGGGCATACACTATTTTTGCTTTTTTATTCATTGAAACGTATGAAGTTTGCAATTATTGGCAATATATATCAAAATGAGAAGTCGCTACACGCCGAGCACTTGCTGAAACTATTGCGCTACTATAAGGCAAAGATAATGGTGGAGAATGCGTTTGCCGATTTTCTAGAGCAGGAACAACAACTGAGCATTCCAAACGACGAGCGATTTGAGGGCAAAACTTTCGAGGCTGATATGGTAATTAGCTTAGGAGGTGACGGTACCTTTCTGAAAGCTGCCAGCATAGTGGGTAGTCGCAACATTCCAATCTTGGGCATCAACACAGGACGACTGGGTTTTCTGGCAGACATCCTGCCGGAAGATATGGATGTGACCATTGATGAAATCTATGCCAACCACTACAAGATTGAGGAACGCGCGGTGTTACAGCTCACTACCAGTAATCCACTTAGTGTTCATCCCTTCGCTTTGAACGAAGTAGCAATCTTGAAACATGACAGCTCGTCGATGATTAGCATCAAGGCATACATTAACCATGAGCAACTAAACACCTATCAAGCCGATGGACTGATAGTAGCCACACCTACAGGATCAACGGGCTATTCGCTAAGCGTGGGGGGGCCTGTAATTGCACCACAAAGTAAGACGATGGTGATTACCCCAGTAGCACCTCATAGTCTAAACTGTCGTCCTTTAGTGGTGAAAGACGAATGGGAAATTACCCTTGAGGTGGAGAGCCGTAGTCATAATTTTCTAGTGTCCGTAGACGGAAGAAGTGAGTCGTGTGACGAGCAGACTCGCCTGCGTATTTCACGTGCACCCTACTCAGTGAAACTGGTAAAAAGGTTTGACCATCAATACTTCAATACTTTGCGAAGCAAGATGATGTGGGGAGCAGATGCCAGATAAGTGAAGGGTGAAATAAAATTTTTATTAAATATCTGCGCTAAACTGCACAATTATTGTAGGTTTTTCATAAATTTGCAAATGATATACAAAACAGATAATCATTAACAATTAAATAACGGTATAAATTATGAAGTTCTTAACTGACGAAAAATTAGTCATTGTTGGTGCCGGTGGTATGATAGGCTCTAACATGGTACAAAGTGTGCTGATGCTTGGATTGACTCCCAACATTTGTCTGTATGACATCTATGAGCCAGGAGTTCACGGTGTTTACGATGAGATGTGTCATTGCGCATTCCCTGATGCAAACCTTTCTTACACTGTTGATGCAGCAGAGGCTTTCACTGGTGCTAAGTACATCATTTCTTCTGGTGGTGCTCCTCGTAAGGAGGGCATGACTCGCGAAGATCTGCTGAAGGGCAACTGCCAGATTGCAGCAGATTTCGGTGAGAACATTAAGAAATACTGTCCTGACGTTAAGCATGTGGTTGTAATCTTCAACCCAGCTGACGTAACTGCACTGACCGCCCTGATTCACTCTGGTCTGAAGCCAAACCAGCTAACCTCATTGGCAGCGCTTGACTCTACTCGCTTGCAGCAGCAATTGGCACTGGAGTTCGGCGTACAGCAAGACAAGGTGACCAATGCTTACACCTATGGTGGTCACGGTGAGCAAATGGCAGTATTCGCCAGCAAAGCGCTGATTGATGGTAAGCCTCTGTGCGAGCTGCCTCTGTCAGCAGAGCGTTGGGCTGAAATCAAGCACATGACTATCCAGGGTGGTAGCAACATCATCAAGCTGCGTGGCCGCTCATCATTCCAGAGCCCTGCATACCAGGCTGTGAAGATGATTGAGGGTGCTATGGGTGGTGAACCATTCACTTGGCCTGCTGGTTGCTTTGTAAAGGCATTTGGTTATGAGAATGTGATGATGGCTATGCCAACCGTCATTGACAAGGACGGTGTTCACTTCACCAAGCCTGAGGGTACAGCAGAGGAAATGGCTGCACTGAACGCGTCATACGAGCACCTGCAGAAGATGCGCGATGAGCTGGTTACACTGAATATCATTCCTCCTATTGCTGAGTGGAACAAGGAGAATCCTAACCTCTAAAATCCAAGTTAGTTTAGTTAAAACATCTTAGAAGCTGCGTCTAATTGGCGCAGCTTTTTTGTTTTTCAAATCTTTGTCGTATCTTTGCATCAATATAATACCAGTACTCCCCAAACTCTCCTCATTTGTTAGGAGTGATTACCCAGAAGAGACAGGAGGGTATGTTTTATTGTTAATTATTCAATATTATGAAGAAAAATGCTTTGATAGGAATTGTTGGTGTGCTTCTAATTGCCTCATTGGCAGGTGTAACCTATTTGCTGTTTAACGAGAAGCAGGCTAACAGAGAGTTACAGGAGGAATTCAAATTAGAGAAGGAAGACCTGGAAAACGAATATACCCATTTTGCCCAGCAGTATGACGAACTGAAGATGACAGTAGCAAACGACTCGTTAGCTCAACTTTTGGAACAAGAGCAGCTAAAGACCCAGCGCCTGTTGGAGGAGTTACGTACTGTGAAGACCACCAATGCCACAGAGATACGCCGATTAAAAAACGAACTGGCTACCTTGCGCAAGGTCATGGTGGGCTATGTGAACCAGATTGACTCGCTGAACCGACTGACTGAGCAACAGCGAGTTCAGATTGCCGAGGTAACGGAGAAATACGAGCAGGCTTCACGTCAGGTGAGTTCACTGAGCGAGGAACGCAAAAACCTCACCAAGCAGGTGACATTGGCAGCTCAATTGGATGCTACCAATATTAGTCTCTTTCCACAGAACAAACGTGGTAAGGAAGCAAAGAAGGTAAAGGATATTCAAAAGCTGCGTATCAGCTTCAATATAACGCGAAATATCACGGCTCAAGCTGGTGAGAAAACAGTATATGTGCGCATCAGCAAGCCCGACAACGATGTATTGACCATAGACCGCAACGACACCTTTACATATGAGAATCGTCAACTGGCTTATTCTATCAAGAAGTATATCGAATATACTGGTGAGGAGCAAGCGATAACAGTTTATTGGGATGTAAATGAGGTACTCTATGCTGGTAACTACCGTGTAGATATCTTTGCCGATGGCAATCTGATTGGTTCTGGTTCGTTTATCCTGAGCAAGTAACTTGATAAACTATTCTACTATAAAAAGGGGGAAGCACAGTCAGAGTCAAGTATCTCTGCCAAGGGGTGTCGCAATATCTCCCATACCCCTATAGAAGATACTGCGATGAGTGAGAGAGGATACTTCTTCTAGTGGTAGAAATATCTCCGTTCAATAGCAACAGGCAAGAACTTTAAAAAAGACACAATAATCCCCGAAAGAAGTGTAACTTTCGGGGATATATTTTTCATGAATGCATCTCAACAACTTGCGTTGGTGCTTGCTCAAGATTACGCTTATCGACCTGACGTACAACCGAGGCAGCCAATTGCATAAAGGCACGACCAGTAATGGTATCACTGTGTAGTGCTACTGGCTCGCCAGCATCACCGCTTTCACAAATACTCTGTACAATAGGAATCTGTCCCAATAGAGGAACATTCATCTCTTCTGCTAAGCGTTTTACTCCTTCCTTGCCAAAGATATAGTATTTGTTGTCTGGTAGTTCAGCTGGTGTAAACCAAGACATATTCTCCACCAAACCCAGAATAGGTACATTCACCTTATCATTGGTAAACATATTGATACCCTTGCGTGCATCGGCCAAGGCCACCTCCTGCGGAGTACTCACCACAATGGCTCCCGTAAGGGCGATGGTCTGCACGATGGTAAGATGAATGTCGCTGGTGCCAGGAGGCAGGTCGATGACAAAGTAATCGAGGTCGCCCCAATCGGCATCGCCAATGAGCTGCTTCAAAGCATTGCTGGCCATACCTCCACGCCAAAGAGTAGCCTGGTCAGGATCAACAAAGAAGCCAATGGATAACAATTTAACGCCATACTTCTCAACTGGCATAATCAAGTCCCTACCCTCTTTGTGAACAGAAAAGACCTGTGTCTGCTCTACCTGGAACATCTTGGGCACAGAAGGACCAAAGATGTCGGCATCGAGCAGTCCAACCTTAAATCCTAGTCGGGCCAACGCCACAGCCAGGTTGGCAGCTACAGTGCTCTTGCCTACGCCACCTTTGCCTGATGAGACACCTATGATGTTTTTTACACCCGGCAACAACTGACCAACCTCAGGACGGGGTGCCTGCTTACTCTCGGCTGTAATGGATACTTGCACATCGGGTGATACATAGGTATGGATGGCTTTCTCGGCTGCTTTAAGGATGGAGTTCTTGAAGGGGTCGGTGGATTTCTCAAACACGATGGAGAAACTAACTGACATACCATCAATACGTATATTGTCAGCTATCATATCTGCCTCTATCAGGTTTTTACCCGTACCGGGATAACGAACCGTCTGGAGGGCTTCTTTAATTAGATTTGGATATAGATTCATAATTAGTACTAGGCTATTTTGATACTTGCAGACTGCTGCGTTTACTACGGTTATAGCTGCGATAATCATCAAGTTCTATCTCAACATCGGGCTCCTGTAGATCACCTTCTTTGGGTAGGCCGAAACTGATGTACTTGATAGTGATACCTCTATCGAGCCATTGTTGTTCGTAATATGTTCTGATGGATAAGACATCATCTGCCAACCCACTATGGTATAAGTCGTTAGTCATTGCTTTTTGGGGCAACATATTTAATTCTACCAACAGACGAGTATAGGTAAACATAAAATTACTATCAGTTTTAAGATGAATCACCCCACCATCTTTCATAAAGCGACGATAACGCAACAAGAAATCAGTAGATGTCAAGCGTTTGGTAACCTTTTTCATCTGAGGATCAGGGAAAGTAAGCCATATTTCACTCACCTCATCCTGAGCAAAGAAACGGTCAATTATTTCAATATTGGTGCGTAAGAACGCCACATTCGTTAAGCCCTCCTGCAATGACTGTTTGGCACCAGCCCACATACGGGCACCTTTGATATCTACAGCAATATAATTACACATGGGGTTAAGACGCGCCAAGCCCAAAGTATATTCGGCCCGTCCGCATCCCAACTCCAATATAATAGGGTGATCATTATGAAAAAACTCCTCGTTCCATTTTCCTCTCATTTCAAACGGATGGTCTTCCGCCACAGAATAAGGATATTGGAAAACATGAGGATAGCTTTCCATATCGGCAAATTTCTGCAATTTCCCTTTGCCCATATCAGTCAAGAACAGTTACCCAGCCGTGCACATCAGGCTCGTCGCCATACTGGATGGCACGCAGCTTGTTGTAAAGTTTGGTTGAGATAGGTCCCGGCTTGCCATCCTTACTGAATGTGTAACGCTGCTTGGTGTCAAGGTCATCGATATAAGAGATAGGACTGATGACAGCTGCAGTACCACAAGCGCCAGCCTCTTCGAAGGTAGATAACTCTTCTTCAGGAATCTGACGGCGTTCCACCTTCAGACCAAGATCTTCTGCCAACTGCATCAAGCTCTTGTTAGTGATAGATGGCAAGATAGAGGTTGACTTCGGAGTTACATAGGTATTGTTCTTGATGCCAAAGAAATTGGCAGC
>OMSH01000136.1 GCA_900313715.1 uncultured Prevotellaceae bacterium | reverse complement strand
GATGGAATTGGCACCTACAGTTCAATGTTTGACAGGAAGAATTCCAGAGAATCCAGAATTACGGCCTGCTTTTTATGATTATGTGGCAAATGCCAAAAAAGAGCAGATACTCTACGATGTGCTCCAGTCCGAAGAAGGTGGTCGTTTCTTCCGTGAGCAAAATCGCAATATGATAGTGGATGCAGGTAAGGATTTGCCACAGGAACTGCCAGAACACTACACTTGGATGACGCTCCATCAGATTAACCACTTCCTGAAGTTTAACAACTACCTGAATATTCAGGCACGCAGCATCCTGTCTGCTATTAAATACGTTAAGTGATGAAAAGAATAGGAATTATATGCCCTTCTGAAATAGCCTTCCGTAGGTTTTTACCTGCAATTAAAGAGGCAGGATGCTTCGGGTATGCTGGAGTGGCTATTGCCAGTAAGGAAGAATTTGTGGGCGCTACAGACGAGATACTGGCCAAGGAGAGAGCCAAAGCACAGACATTTGTGGACAGCTATGGCGGTAAAATATTTGAGGGTTACAAGACACTGATTCATTCTGATGAGGTGGACGCAATCTATCTGCCTTTGCCTCCTGGACTGCATTACAAATGGGCCAAAGAAGCCTTGGCTGCAGGTAAGCATATCCTCTGTGAAAAGCCATGCACAACAGCATTGGCTACTACTGAGGATTTGCTCAAAGATGCAGAGGCAAAGAGTCTGGCCGCTCATGAGAACTATATGTTTGCTTTCCACGACCAGTTGAAGACTGTTGATGATATAGTAAACTCTGGGGAGATTGGCGATGTGCGTTTGTACAGAATCTCCTTCGGATTCCCAATGCGTGCACAGAATGATTTCCGTTACAACAAGGCCTTAGGTGGTGGTGCATTGCTGGATTGCGGTGGCTATACCCTCAAATATGCTTCAATGCTTTTAGGACCGACTGCGAAGATGAAATATGCCCAAAGCAATAATATTGATGGCTTTAACGTGGATATGTATGGTTCTGCCGCCTTGGTGAATGATGAGGGCGTAACTGCTCAGGTCGCTTTCGGTATGGATCATAACTATAAGTGCGAATTGGAAGTGTGGGGTAGCAAAGGTACGATTTATACCAACCGCATCCTAACAGCCCCTGCCGGTTTTGTTCCTGAAGTGATTATCCGCAAAGGAAATGACGAAGAAAAACGGAATCTGCCTGCAGATGATGCCTTCAAGAAGTCCATCTTGCATTTCAGCAAGTGCATTGAGGATGCAGAGACACGTAGAGCCAACTATGAAACATTGCTGCGCCAGGCTCGACTAGTAGAACAATTTAAGGAGTTGTCAGGTTTAGTAGGTTAGTAGGTTAGTAGGTGAAATGATTGGAATAGAGTATTCGTTTCAGAAACTGAAAGTTTGGCAAGAAGCCAAGAAACTGGTGGTAGATGTATGTAACCTACTTGACAGTTTTCCGAAATTTGAGAAGTATGCTCTCTGCGACCAGATTCGTAGAGCAATCGTCTCAGTACCATCCAATATAGCTGAAGGGAGTGGTCGTAGATCTTTGAAGGAGAAAATTCATTTCTTGGAGATTTCTTATGGCTCACTGATGGAAGCCTTTAATCAGCTACTAATAGCTATAGACCTAACATATATAACAGAAGAAAGTGTAGAATCAATAAAACCTTCGATTGACGCTGTTGCAAAAATGATAAATGCTTTATGCAACACTTATAGCCAAAAAATCGAAGAGCAAAATTCTCTCAAACTATTAAACAGTTAAACTAATAAACAATTAGTCCACTTATAAACTCTTAAACTAGTAAACGATTAAACTATATAAGGATGAGAAAACCTATTTATGTTACGATGCCCACGTTGGCTCCTTTGGAGGAAGTCAACGAATTGATGCAGGGTATATGGGAAAGCGGTATCATGACCCATAACGGACCGCTGGTACAACGTTTTGAAAAGGAAGTATGTGAGTACCTGAAAGTTCCCCAGATGGTGAGTTGCTGTAACGGTACGCTCGCTCTCCAAATGGCGATCAAGGCCATTGGCAAGCAGGGTGAGATAATCACTTCGCCATTTACATTCATTGCCACTATCAGCTCAATTATGTGGGAGCATTGCACTCCGGTATTTGTGGACATTGATCCCAAGACGTTGGATATCGATGCGTCCAAGATAGAAGAGAAGATTACCTGCCACACTGTGGCCATCATGCCGGTTCACGTGTTTGGTAATAACTGTGATTTTGAGGCCATTGATGCCGTTGCAAAAGCGCACAACATCCCTGTTATCTATGACGCTTGCCACTCTGTAGGTGCGACCTATAAGGGTGAGAGCGTATTCAAACAGGGTACCATCTCCGTTACCAGTTTCCATGCTACCAAGATGCTTAACACAGCAGAAGGTGGTGGTATATTCACTTTGAATAAAGAGATAGATGAGAAGCTTCGTCGCATCCGTTTCTTTGGCTTTGAGAACCACGCAGATATCGTGGAGGATGGTTTCAATGGCAAGATGACTGAGGCTCATGCTGCTATTGGTATTGCGAACTTGAGATATCTGGATAAGGCTCTGGAAGACCGTAAGGAGAAGTATGCACGATATAAGGAAATACTTGGCCAGAATCCCGAGATAGCATTCCAGAAGATTACTACGGGTTGCAACTATAGCTATTTCCCCGCCATCTTTAAGGATGAGGAGATCGCTTTGAAGGTTGTAGCAGCACTGAATGCAGAGAATATCTTCCCGAGAAGGTATTTCTATCCGAGTGTGAACACATTCACCAAATTGGTTCCTTATGTTCCGATGCCTAAGAGTGAAGATATTGCAAGCCGCATTCTTTGTCTGCCTCTGCATGTTCGTATGTCGATGCAGGATATTGAGGAAATTGCAGAATTAACGCTGAAAACTTCAAAGTAAATTAAACTAATGAAACAATTATTAATTATTGGTGCCAGAGGATTTGGACGCGAAGTATATGATTTGGCTATGGATTGCATAAAGGCTGGAGCAGACTTCGAGATTAAGGGCTTTCTTGATGAGAAAAAAGATGCACTGGATGGTCTTGGGGAATATCCACCCATTGTTTCGTCGGTAGAGGATTATGAGATACAGCCCGATGATGTGTTTATTTGTGGTCTTGGCGCACCAGAATGGAGAAAGGTATATACGGAAAAAATTTTGGACAAAGGCGGGAAATTTATATCCCTTATAAGCCCTTTAGCTATTATTAGAAGAAATGCCCATATTGGAGAAGGGTGTATCATAACCCATCGAAGCAATATTTCTGTGGACACAAATATTGGGAATCATGCTGCAATTCTAAGTTCCGGTATCGGCCATGATGCCAAGGTAGGTGAGTATTCTGTACTTAGTGGTGGTGTTGCTATAAATGGTTATGTTGAAGTCGGAAGAGAAGCTTATTTAGGATGTCATTCTATGGTTGCTCCTCATAAAAAGATTGGTGATGGTGCTTTTGTGGGCATTGGTAGTGTTGTAATTAGTAATGTAAAAGCAGGAACTAAGGTTTTTGGTAATCCGGCAAAAAAGGTAGAATTTTAACATATGGCATTTTTCAAGTTTAATAACATCAGGGTTGCAGGCGTGGCTTGTGCAGTACCTAAGAATGAAGTAAAGACTGAAACCTACAAATCTTTGTTTGGCGAAGAGGAGGTGGAAAAATTCATGGAGATGACAGGTGTACGCAGTTCACATCGCACGCTTGAACATCAGACTTGTAGTGATTTGGGCTATAGAGCAGCTTGTGAATTGCTTGCCCATAAGGGGGTAAAACCTGAAGAGATAGGTGCACTTATTTTTTCTAGTCATAGCCCTGATTACCGTAGACCTAGTACAGCCTTTGTTCTTCAGTACCGTTTGGGAATACCAAAGGATGCGGTTTGCTACGATATTAGTTTAGGTTGCTCTGCATTTGTAGTTGGTATGCAGACAGTAGCCTCAATTATGAATACTGGTGACATCAAGAAAGCGTTACTCTTTGTAGGTGATACTGCAGGTAAGTCTGTATATCCAGAAGATAGAAGTTCCGCTATGTTGTTTGGAGAGGCTGGGGCAGTTATGTTATTAGAAAAAACTGACAACGAAACAGATGAGATTAATGCCCTCGTAAGGAGCGATGGTAGTGGATATCGATATATGATTATTCCTGGTGGAGGTTATCGTAATCTTTATGCAAGCGAAGAGGTGGTGATGTGTGAGGATGGCAACCCTCGAACACTGATGAATAGTTTCATTCAAGGGACCTCAGTATTTACATTTACCATCTTCGATGTTCCTCGTTTGATAAAAGACTTTTTTGCTAAGACAGAAACAACACCTGATGACTATGACTGCTTTGCATTCCATCAGGCTAATCTATATATTTTGAAGCAAATTGCAAAAAAAACAAAGATGGACTTTGAGAGAATGCCTATTACGTTAGACCGTTATGGCAACACCTCTGGCGCATCAGCTATAGTTTCCCTGTGCGACCGCTATGGAAACAGCGATGAACACAAAAAAATAAAAGTGATGGCATGTGGATTTGGAATTGGTATTTCATTGGGTGCAACATCTTTTGAAATTAATACAGATGATATTCTTCCAATTTATGAAGATGATGCTATCTTTGAAGAAGGCTTAATTACTGATCCTAATCAACTTTACGAGAAGAAATAATGGTAACGAATATTCTTGATTACTTAGAGCAGACCGCTCAACGTTTGCCTGAAAAGACAGCACTTG
>OMSH01000216.1 GCA_900313715.1 uncultured Prevotellaceae bacterium | reverse complement strand
GACGAGGCAAAGAAGGCTCTGAAGGTTTCTCAGAAGGAGTTTGCCAAGACACTGGCTTCTTACGCTGACTGCTACGTAATGGATGCCTTCGGTACAGCTCACCGCAAGCACGCTTCTACTGCTGTCATCGATGAGTTCTTCGATGCAGATCACCGTATGTTAGGCTACCTGATGGAGAAGGAAGTACAGGCAGTTGACAATGTACTCTCTAACATCAAGCGCCCGTTCGTTGCCATCATGGGTGGTTCAAAGGTTTCTTCCAAGATCGGTATCATCGAGAACCTGCTCGGCAAGGTAGATAAACTCATCCTTTGCGGTGGTATGACTTATACTTTTGCCAAGGCTCACGACGGTGAGATTGGTGATTCAATCGTTGAGCTCGACAAGCTGGATGTAGCATTAGGTGTTGAGGAACTGGCAAAGAAGAACGGTGTTGAGCTGGTACTTGGCTCAGACTGCAACGCTACCAATGGCCTTGACTTTGGTACTATGTCACTGAAGCCAGGAGCAGAAATCATTACTTGCCCTGCCAACAAGGTGCCTGCAGGCTTCGAAGGCGTTGACGCAGGTCCTGCCAGCCAGGAAGATTTCCGTAAGGCTATCAAGGGTGCAAAGACCATTCTGTGGAACGGTCCTGCCGGTGTATTCGAGTGCGATGCTTTCACAGCTGGTAGCCGTGCTATCGGTGAGGCTATTGCTGAAGCAACCGCTGAGGGCGCTTTCTCACTGATTGGTGGTGGCGACTCTGTAGCATGCGTCAACAAGTTCGGTTTGGCCGACAAGGTAAGCTATATCTCAACTGGTGGCGGTGCACTGCTGGAAGCCATCGAAGGTAAAGTACTTCCAGGTGTAGCAGCTATCAAGGGTGAGTAATCACATATTTTAGCCTTATTATCAAAGAGGCGGCTCAATAATTATATCAATTTTGGGCCGCCTTTTCTTTGATATAAGCACAGATTCAAATAAGATATTAATAACCAAAATGAGATTGGAAGAAATACAGGAACAGTACAAGCAGGTATTAGGACTGTTAAAAGAGCACAGACTAAAGGAAGCATTTGAACTGATGCAAACGATGGCACAGGCTTGCGGCAACTATCCTTTGCTACAAGAGTTGGAGGGTATGCAGACCGCATATGGCTACATGTTACAATACATGCAGCAAGGGATGAACGACCCAGAGCGCGAGAAACTGTATCATAGTTTGCTGACACAGGCCTTTAACCTGGCCGACCAATTGCATTTTACCCTGCAAGAAGACCTGTCTTCCCAATACTACTTCACCTTACGTAAACAGCTGAAGTATCAGTCATCCAACTTGCCCAAGCTGCTCAGTACGTTAGAGTCTTTCGCCGACTGCCTCAGTCTGTATGAGTTGCTGCACGACGAACAAAAGTTGCAACAAGACATGAAAGTGCATGAGGAGGCCCTCGGTGACCTGTTCAGACAGACTTGGGTTAATAGTCGATGGACCAACTCCGAGCGAGACACTGCCTATAAATTCCTCTCGTCTGAGCTGATTACTGCCAACGACCTTTCCCTTTTCGTGAGTGCCGTGACCCTGAGCCTCATGACTTGTTTTGACGAAGAGAAGATGCTCTGGCTCATTGAAGCCTTCTACCACAAAGATGTCAATGTAAAAGTACGTGCACGGGTGGGGTTTCTGCTGGTGGCTCACCTGCAAAGCGAGCGCATAGCCCTCTATCCTGGCATTCAAGCCCGTATCAGTCTGATTCAGGAAGAGCAACCTTCCTTCGACAACGATCTCAATGCGATGTATATCCAACTGCTGAGAAGCCAAGACACTGAGCGCATCAACAAGACCATGAACGAAGAGATTGTACCAGCGGTAATAAAGAATATCCAAAACCGGAAACAGAAGCCATTGGATGAGAATGACATAGAGATGAATCCTGAATGGATTTTCGATCTGGATGCGAAGCTGAACAACAAGATGCGGAAGTTAGGCGAACTCCAGCAAGAAGGAGGAGATATCAATATGGGCATGTTCTCAATGATGAAGCGCTTTCCTTTCTTCGAACATATCCAGAACTGGTTCTACCCCTACGAGCCAAAGCATACCGAGGTCATCAAGGCGATGGGCACCACCCCCGAGAAAGAGAAAAAAGTGGGCATACTGCTCATGCATTTAGGCATGCTTTGCGACAGCGACCGCTACTCTACTGTGTTCATGATGAGTCAGATGAATGATGAGCAGCGCCAAATTGTATTCAGTCATTTATTGCCTAATGACATAGGGGATTTGACGGAAGAAGAGGACAATGAATTATATAACTATGCCCAAATGCCAGCCACCATAGGCAAATACTACATCCAAGACCTATATCGCTTCTTTAAGCTCTATCCGTTGAAGAATCAGTTCCACGACATCTTCAAGGACACCCTCATGTTGCATGAGAATCCTGTCCTGAAACCACTGCTATATCAGGCTGAATACCTACGACAAGTGGCCGATTTTCTTTTCAAGACAGATAATTTTGAGATGGCATTGGACATCTACGATGAGCTGGAGCAATTGAAAGTTGTGGACAAAGATGTGCTACAGCGCATTGGGTATTGCCATGAACGTATCAACAGAGACTACACTTCAGCTGCATTTTACTATCTACAGGCAAACGACATAGCCCCAGGCAGTACTTGGACCCTACGACGACTGGCCACCTGCTATCGGCACAAGAGACTTTTTGATAAAGCGAAAAACTACTATCAAGAACTGATGATGTTAGAACCTGAAAACCTCTCCTATTCTTATAATATAGGTACTTGCCTTATTGAGTTGGGTGAGTATGATGAGGCGTTGCAGTGTTTTTACAAGATGGATTTAGCAGAGGAAGATAACATCAAAGCTTGGAGAGGCATTGTTTGGTGCTGTTTCCGCAGTGGCAAGTTAGAGAAGGCCCAACAATACTGTACTAAAATCATCAACCTGCAACCAGATGCCAACGATTGGCTGAATGCAGGTCATGTAGCATGGTGCCTTGGTAATTTGCCTCAAGCAGTGGAGTATTACCAACAAGGAGCAAAAGCAGCGACTTCGCCTCTCGCTTTCCGCAAATTACTGCTGCAAGATGCGCAACTGCTACAACAGAAAGGGATTTCCAAGACAGACTTTTTCCTGATGCTGGAACTGATTTAG
>OMSH01000177.1 GCA_900313715.1 uncultured Prevotellaceae bacterium | reverse complement strand
TGGAACCCCACAAAGAAGTTCCAAGTCAGCTCGTTGTCATCCAATTCATCGGCATGCTCCTTAGGGAAATACACCTCCACGTTAATCATGCGCCTTGCTTGTTGTTCGGTATCAATGCCTTCCAATTTAATCAATGCCGTTGAATCACTCCTAAAACGATAGCTCTCAAAGAAGAAAGGCACCAAGATGCCATCCATCAGGCATACAATATAGTCGGCATCCACTTGGTCGAAGATGTCATCGTCGAAGGTGAACAGCAATTCTCCATGTACCCCGTGGGGCTTGTTGATGATGCCAATCCTATATACGTCCTCAGCTTTGATCATATTCTCGTAATCCTTGCGCCCAAGGCGTTCAGTCGTCCTTCAATATTCTGATAGCCTCGATCAATCTGTTCGATATTGTGAATGCGACTAATACCGTCGGCACTCATAGCAGCAATAAGCAAGGCAATGCCCGCACGAATATCTGGTGAGGTCATATTGCCCCCTTTGAGACGTAGCTGGTGGTCGTGGCCAATCACAACGGCACGATGAGGGTCACAAAGAATAATCTGTGCTCCCATGTCGATGAGCTTATCCACGAAGAACAGACGACTTTCAAACATTTTCTGGTGAATCAGTACGCTACCCTTGGCTTGTGTCGCTACCACGAGCATTACACTCAGCAAGTCGGGGGTAAGTCCTGGCCAAGGCGCATCAGCGATGGTCATGATGGAACCATCCATAAACGATTCAATCTGATAGCTCTCTTGTGCAGGTACAAATATATCGTCGCCACGTTGTTCCAGTTGGATGCCTAAACGACTGAAACTATTGGGGATAATACCCAAGTTTTCGTAAGATACATTCTTGATGGTAAGCTGACTCTGTGTCATTGCTGCCATACCGATAAAACTACCTACCTCAATCATATCAGGCAATACCGTATGCACCGTACCATGCAACTCTTTCACTCCTTCGATGGTAAGTAGGTTGGAGGCGATACCACTGATACGAGCGCCCATGCTGTTAAGCATACGGCAAAGTTGTTGTATATAAGGCTCGCAGGCTGCATTGTAGATGGTGGTAGTTCCTTCAGCCAGCACAGCTGCCATCACGATGTTGGCGGTACCCGTAACAGAAGCCTCGTCCAGCAGCATATAGGTGCCTTTCAGCTTCTTAGCAGTAATCTCATAGGTGCGCTGGTTGGCATTGTATTTGAAATCGGCTCCCAAGTTTTGGATACCGATAAAATGGGTGTCGAGTCTTCTACGACCAATTTTGTCGCCACCAGGCTTGGGCGTAAAAGCCTTACCAAAACGAGCCACCATAGGGCCCACCAGCATGATGCTTCCTCGCAAAGAGGCGCTTCGTTTTAGAAAAGCTTCGCTGTTCAGATAGTTCAAGTCGATATTGGCAGCTTTGAAACTATAAGAGTCGATGCCTACCTTTTTCACTTCCGATCCCATATCTCGCATCAGCTGAATCAGGTTATTTACATCCAGGATGTCAGGCACATGGTGAACTGTCACCTCCTCAGCGGTCAGCAATGTGGCACAGATAATCTGCAGCACCTCGTTCTTGGCGCCTTGCGGGTAGATTTCTCCTTCTAAGCGGTGTCCGCCTTCAATCACGAATGAAGCCATACTTATTTTTGTTTCTTGTTCTTGTTCTGTTTTTGGGGTGTCATATTCTTCTGCACCGTACGTTGCTGGCGATAATTCTTCTCCATACGTTCTGCCATCAATGCCAAGATGTCTTCGTTAAGGTGCAACTTGCCATCCGACAGTTCTTTGAGGTCGTCAGCTATCTTTTGGTCGTCAATCGAGTCTTTGTTCCATGTGATATAGTCCTTGCGCATGTGATTGCCTATCAATGCCAAGAGGTTGTTTTTCTCATCGCCTTCTTCTATTTCGCAAGCCTTCTTGATGAGGTTCTCCAACAACCTGCCATAATGACGATAGCGCATCCTCTTTTCGTTTGTGGGAATAGGGTCTGGCTTCACCTTCAGGTTCTCTGGCTTGATGGTCTCAAAAGGATAGTCGATGTCGAGTTTGAAATCAGACATGATGGCCAAATGATCCCATAGCTTATGCTCAAAGTCGGGCACATTCTTCAGGTTAGGAAACATCCCTTCCATGATATGAATGATTGTCTCTGCACACCATTGGCGTTCGGCACGGTCTTCTATTGTCACCGCATAATCCACCATGTTCTGTACGCTGCGTCCGTATTCTGGGAGCGCCATCTTTTTTTGTTGAGTATTATATTTCATTATTTCAATTATTATTTTTACTTTGTAAATTCCTATTCTCAATTGGCTTCGCCCAATTCTGTCGCGACTCGGCATAGTTCAAGCAAGCTTGACTCTGCTCTCGCTGTTCCGATAATTTTCAATTTTCAATTTGTTCTTAGGAACTGTAGCGATAAATTCTTTCAAATAGAAAGGCTCAAAATAGGCTACGTCCTTGAAATCCTGCTCAGCAATGGCTTTCTCTGCTAATGGGAACATCCATTTGGCTACAGGGTGAATGTCGTCCATAAAATGAGCATTAGGATGATTGCTCAACACTTCCTTACACTTGTTGGCTCCATTCCCGAAAAAATACACAGGATGCTCGTCAAGAAAAGCCTTATAAGTATCAGTTTCCACAATATCAGCATTTGTATCCCTTACTGTTCGAAGCGCTCTATCATAAATGGCTGCATAAACTTCCATTCTACGAGCGTCAATCATGGGGCAAAGCAGAGCGTCTTCAGGCAATTCCTGTCTCAGTAAAACAGGCACACACAGTACTTTCAGTGTGGGAATGCCAATTAGCTTTACATTTCTGCCATAACACACTCCCTTGGCCATCGATACGCCGATGCGAAGGCCCGTATAAGAGCCAGGACCGCAACTGACGGCTACAGCATCCAAGGGGATGGCGTGACTTTCTACAAATGAAAGAGCTTCGTCAACATAGACACCCAATTGTGTGTTGTGGTTTGGTCCGCTGTAGTCTTCTTCGTGCCAAATGTTGGTTCCGTCTTGACTTACAGCTACAGAACACACTTCCGTAGATGTCTCAATATGTAAAATACACGACATATTCAGCTTACTTTTCTATTTCCGCCAACAAATTTAGTCTTTTATTTCCACATCTTAAAATATTCCTTTAATTTTGCATCAGTTTGAACAAAAAAAGTGAGTTATGATTCTATCAATGACGGGCTATGGCAAGACGATTGTCGAATTGCCCGATAAGAAGGTTAATATTGAGATTAAGTCGCTTAACAGTAAAGCGATGGATCTCTCTACTCGTGTGGCGTCACTATATAGGGAGAAAGAGATGGAGATCCGTAACTACATTGCCCAGCAAGTAGAGCGTGGTAAGGT
>OMSH01000015.1 GCA_900313715.1 uncultured Prevotellaceae bacterium | reverse complement strand
TACTCTTGCTGAAAACACCCATCACAGAAATGTACTCCAAATCATTCTGGTTGAGGCGTTCTTCGGTCTCCTTCGCGTTCAAGTAACTTTGAATAAGACAAAGCTTCGGTGAAACACCGACACCTTGAATAGTTTTCATTTCAAACTGGTACTCTTCGCGTGAAGAACTGGTGGGGATGTCCTTATGGTTCAGAAGCTCGATATAGTTCCATTGATTTTGTATACCTTGAAATGCGACGCCAAAGTTGGCATAGAGTCGTTTAGACTGGATAGAGACAGGCGACTCGGGTTGGCAGAAGATGTCCGCTATGGCGATAGCACCTTCTACAACGGCTGTCTTTTGGCGGTCTGAGCAGGTAGAGTCTCCATTTACAGGTGTGTCTAATGCTATAAAATCGCAATGTGACTGGCTGTTAATGGCGTTAACAGCCTCTTGAAGACGATTCTGCAATGGCATTAATCGGCAACTGCGTCCCGACATAAGAACGGTGTCAATACTCAGTTTGTCGCAATCCATATAACGACACATCCGATGAAGCATCTGCGATGTGGTTTCTTCAAGATAGTCTATGAAGTCCTGATGAGTAATGATGTCATTTCGACTAATGGCATATTTCTTAGAACCAATCTCGAACTCTATTTCGTCGTTATTGTCTGCTTCACCAGTAACAATACTTAATTGGGGTTTTATTTGTGACTTGATAGAAAGTTTTAATGAGATACTATTTCTAATCTCCATCTGAGGATCCTCAGTTGAGATGATGAGCGGATTCAACTGTAATTGATTGCAGATAATCTGCGCAATTACATAATCCAAATAGTTACCGGCCTTACAGGTTCCTAATTTGCCAATGATACGAAGTTCGTGATGTCCATCGCAACTGCGCTTCTGCAGTAATGAGACGTCAAGTGTTCCTGCTCCCATATCATATACTAAGATATTCTCATCCCGATCAATGTCGGAATCAGCAGAGTGATATTCGCCCCAATGGCGCATATAATAAGCCGCTACAGCATCGCTCTCACTGACAAAGCGTAAACAGTTTTGATCCATGCGTATCGAAGGAAGTACTTGGCGTACTACTTGTCGAATCATGGATAGATGCATGGGCGTATATGTGTTGGGGTAGGTTAGCGCCAATTTATTTAAATGCTCTAGGTCTTTCACTTCGGGCATTATGAAATAACGGAAGAGTGAATAATAAGACTCGCGGAATACATTTATCACAGATTGGAGGGATGCTGGGTCTTCTGTAGGAATGTCTTTGGCATGGATACGCTCCACACCATTGGGCGTCTTATAATAATATTGTATATTGTAGTTGGGATTGGCAGGGAGTAAGTCTCTTCCTACTAACATCTTTAGACATGGTAGTTGATAGACGAACTGGTTCCTAATCATACTGGAAGTTGGTGATAGACATACAGCCAATTGACTATAAGGAATCGGTGTCTTTTGTTCTGAACTTAAAGAACTTTCTGTTGCATTCTCCAGTGGGGCAATCTCATGAAGCAAGATGTCGCTTGAAAGGAAATTGTTGGAATCTTTTTCAAAGTCATCGTCAGAGAATTGGCTATATTGTATGTCACCATTGATTAATCGTGTCTTTTGGGCGTGTAACCCCAATAAGTCTCCATTGTAGACTGATACAATAGCAGAGGTACCATAGTCTACGCATAACCACTCGGGATTTGGCTCCAAGTATATGCGTTGCTCTAAAGTTGCATGGAACGATTTCTTTTCAAGCAATTCACTTGACACGCCATCGCGGTTCTCTACATATTGGAAGTCTATATTGCAAATAATGCTGAAGAGGAAAAAATCGGGGCATTCCCATTCTATTTTTGCAATGTCCTGTGGATTAAATGTCAAAGATAATGTTGTGTGAGATTTTTCGCTAATACCATTTGGTATAAACAATCCATGTCCGCTCATCAAAGCAGATAATTGTTGGCCAGAGATGGTCATGACTTGATCGGTAATGTCGATGCCATTCTTGTTGTACAACTTGGCTCCTTTGGTCTTTACATTGAATAAAAGGTCTGTAACCTCAACGCCTGCTGTAGGAATGGAGTCGTCGCTAGAAAGGTTTTGGAATACCATCTTATAGCGTCGCATTAGCTGACTGCCAAGGGTGAAGTTGATTTGTTTCAACATCATCCTATTATTGGATTTCTTGGGCGCTAATAAATTTATGTTGTCAACGAACACTGCTAACTCTGCTCCCTGCATATCTCGTTTCAAAATGAAGGATTCATATTTGGGGGAGAGTATATTATGTGTGTCATTTTCATCATCCTTGATAGAATAGCTGCCAGAGCATTCTATTTCATATTCTTCATCCTGTCGGGGATTGGTTAGCTTGTTCATATCAAGACTAATGTCTTGTACAAAAAGAAGCCCATTCTCTTCTGTTCTTGGACCTAACACAACGGCTTCATTTATCTGTTTTTTATTGGGGCCAAATAGAGCGAAATGTAAATTCAAGTCCATCTTAGGGATGAAACTGAAATTGATATTGGGCTTGACACGTAACTGCCCAATTCTCTTTGTAGGATCTTTGCGGGAGTATTGTATCTCGTCATCATCAAGGTCAATTAATAATTCTGGTTTGATTTCTGGACGCTTTATTTCAATGTCTATTTTTATCTTCAAGCTTTGCTCAGTTGCGAAACCTTTGAGGTCTTGGAAAGATATATTGTCACCATATAGTTTGTTACCGTCAAAGACCAATAATTTGGCAGTGACAGAAAGAGGTTGAGACAAATCATTACAATCTATAACAGCAGCAGTATTAAACTTTAAAACAAACGGCATAGTATTGCTTGACATCTCCACCCGAAGAGGTTTGCGAATGCAATATTTGTCTTTACGTCCATATGATATAACGAATAGCTCTTCTTCGTTACATCTAATATGTCTGGCTTTAACTTCATCAACAACAACAATAAGAGGAATCGGATGAATTTCAGGCTTGCTTGATTTGAGCAACTTCTGAAAAAAACCAGGTTGCTTGGGTTCAGGCAGCTTGAAAGGCCAAGAGGTCTCAACGGGGATTAATCCTCTTTCTTCTTGAGCTAAGTCAATGCAGATGTTATTCATGTTCGTTGTTCGTTTCGGTTATTAATTCTCCAATACCCCATTATGGGTAATTGCCATTCCATTCTCGGACATTTCCTGAGTAATCAACCCAATCATATTGGAAACAAGCTGGCGATAATCTGTACTCGGGGGGGCCATCATTGCAGCACAATCGTGGCAGATAGTCAACTCTCGGTCATCAATGTCATTGTCAATCATCATCAGCCGAATCATGTCATGAAGGTATTCTATTCTTTCTCCATAATCATTTGGTACTGCAAATTCAATACCTTCAATGTGATTTGAGCAATAATCATAATCTGTCGAGGTGAGGCCTTCTCTCGACATCACTAATTCAATAAACTCCATCTCCTCAGGCCT
>OMSH01000196.1 GCA_900313715.1 uncultured Prevotellaceae bacterium | reverse complement strand
TTCATTATACTTCGTATCAATTCTGTCGCGACTCGGCATAGTTCAAGCAAACTTGACTCTGCCCTCGCTGCTCCAGAAAGTGTTCATTGTTCATCTTTTTGTTCAATCATCCTATCTCTTACAGTTTGTCTGGCTCGGCTTAAAGCCTTCCTTACTGCTGTCTCCTCCATCTGCAACAATCTGGCTATGTCTTTCATCTCCATCCCCTCCATGTGTCTGAGCCTTATGATTGTTTGCGGTATATCTGGGAGGCTTTCCACTATCGCCATCATCCGCTCTATGCGCTCATGCTCTATGGTTTCACTGCCACTACCTGCCGCAACGGGCAATGCTTCAATGCCCTCTCGTGGCTTCCTTCTTCTGATGGCATCAAGACAAAGGTTTCTCACGATGATGCGAGCCAATCCATCCACCGGACTTTGCAGTTGTGCGCACATTTGCCACAGTCTCAGCATGGCATCCTGCACCATATCTTCTGCATTGTCTGTATCTCCCATATACTTGGTAGCTTCAGCTATCAACAAAGGTCTCAGTCTTTGGAATGATATTTCAAACTCGTCTTTTGTCATCAGTTTTGAACTACTTTCAATAATAATACGCAAAGTAACGCGTTTTGTGACAATTATTGTGCAGTATAATAATAAATATCGCATTTCTAAGCTATTATTTAATTTTTAATTCTTACTTTTGTATAATTATGTACAATAGAAACATTCCTGTATGCTATCTTATTTAAGATAATGAAAAGTCGATTGAAATTATTTGGACTTTTGACCTTGCTGATGCTGCTCATTACTTCTTGTGAAGATGATGACTTTACCCCCATTATCCCAGAAGAACAAGAGGTACCTTCTGCCAAGGATAACCTGCCTTGGCCGCTCACGCAGTATATGGATGAAGGGAACTACCGTCCAGGCGATGATTTCTATTTGTACTGCAACGGCAAGTATTGGGAAAATGCACCGATGGGGGATAAGAAAGTCGTTGGTTTTTACGATACAGAGATGCCAGATGCACTGAAGCAGCTGAGGACCGGTGTCTCCAATCCCGTCTATGACCAGTTGGAAGCTCACGAGAACGTGCAGGTGACCAATGCCCAGTTTTATGCTTTCTTGAAACCCTTCTTCAAGAAGATAGACGGCATCCGAAGCTATGAAGATGCCTTCAGTGTGGCGGGTGAACTGAAAATGGCTGGGACGCTGAGAGTATTCGATATTTCTCCAGTGGCGCTTAAGACAATTAGTGTTCATCTTAGAACTTACGGTCCTTTCGACGTCCAGGGCGAGCATCTTGCTTTCCTGGAGAGTGATGATCCCGATGATGTGTACCAATACATAGCTACCCATCCAGCCGATGATAAGGCAGATCTGGCTTATTATGAACAACAAGCGTATTGGGATGATCACCAGGAAGAGTCTGCCGAGTATAAGGCAAGGGCTGGCGAACTGTTGGGAAAATACCTGCTTCCGGTATTGGGTCTGAAAGCAGAGGATATGGAATCGGAGGAGGGATTTGAGAACTGGCTTATCATTCCGCTGGAAGAGCTGAAAGCCTACCTGAAGATGAAGGTGTTTCGGGACTTTGCTCCCTTTGCCAACCAGCAAGGGTTTGACTTCATGACAGAGAGGGCCTGGCCTTTTAAATCGCCCTTTGAGTATGCAAGCTCCATGACTGGAACGTTGAAACGATACCTGGATGACCGTTTGTTGATTGAGCGTTATGTTCCGGTCGGGCTCAAAAGGGAAGTGGAAACCCTGTGCGAGGAGATTCGTGATGCTTTCTGCACCCGCATAAATAACCTTCCCTGGATGAGTGCTACCACCAAGGCGAATGCCATTAAGAAAATAAAGGCCGTCCAATTCTATGTGGTCTATCCTGATCAATGGTTGGTGGACATCCCTGACATGAGCCGTTGCTCCAATATGTTGGAAGATATGCAGGTGCTTTTCAAGGAATACAACTTGATGCCAATCAAACTGGCGGGCGGCTCTGCTAAAGAGAATTATATAAATGTGGGAGTATATTACAACCGTTCTCTGTTGCTGGATACGGCCATATATGATCAAGAGTACAATGTCGTTGTCATCTATGCGCCGTTCATTTTACCTCCTATGTATGAGGGAGATATGCATCCTGCCATGAAATATGGTATGCTGATGTCTGTAATAGGTCATGAGCTGACACATGCGGTTGACTCCGATGGGTCAAATTATGACTGGGAGGGGAACAAGAGCGACTGGTGGACGATACAGGACAGGATGGAATATGAAGCCTTGCAACAGCAGTTGGTTGAGCTCTACAACCGTTTCATACCCATCCCCAGTTACCCGAATGAGCATACTGATGGTAAGAACACACTTGACGAGAACATTGCCGATTTGGGTGGAATGGAGATTGCTCACGATGCCTTTGTGGCTTACTGCCTGAAGCAAGGATTCAAGGGTGAAGACCTGGATGAAATGGAACGCAAGTTTTTCCAAGGCAATGCCGAATTCTATCGCTCTCGCTACGGCTACGATTTTTATAAGAGGTTCTATACTGCCCCACATGCATTTGACAAGGAGCGTGTGAACGGAGTGGTGATGAACATGGACCGTTGGTATGAGCTATACGATGTGCAGTGGGGCGACTACCTCTATTTGAAGCCGGAGAACAGGATACAT
>OMSH01000292.1 GCA_900313715.1 uncultured Prevotellaceae bacterium | reverse complement strand
CCGAGGAGAAGTTCAAGGAGGCTGCAGAGGCCTATAGTGTGCTTTCTGATCCTGACAAGCGCCAGCGTTACGACCAGTTTGGCAAAGCTGGTGTGAGTGGTGCAGCAGGCAACGGTGGTCCGTTCGGAGGTGGCTTCGGAGGCGGCATGTCTATGGATGATATCTTCAGCATGTTTGGTGATATCTTCGGTGGTCGTGGTGGTTTCGGAGGCTTCAGTGGCTTCGGAGGCAGTAGCAGTGGCGGTGGCCAGCAGCGCAAGTTCCGTGGCTCCGACCTTCGTGTGCGTGTCAAGCTCAACCTGAAGGAGATTTCTACGGGTGTTGAGAAGAAGTTCAAACTGAAGAAATATGTGGCTTGTCCGCATTGTCATGGTAGTGGTGCCGAGGACAATGGTGGCACAGAGACCTGTCCTACTTGTAAGGGTCGTGGTACGGTGATTCGTACCCAGCAGACCATCTTGGGTACAATGCAGACACAGACCACCTGCCCTACTTGCGGTGGCGAAGGTCATGTAATCAAGAACAAGTGTACCCACTGTGGTGGTGACGGCATCGTGATGGGTGAAGAGACCGTAACCGTAAAGATTCCAGCAGGTGTAGCTGAGGGCATGCAGCTCTCCATGAGTGGCAAGGGTAATGCCGGCAAGCATAACGGTATTCCTGGTGATTTGCTCATCGTGGTGGAGGAAGAGAAGGACAAGGAACTGATTCGTGATGAGAACGATTTGGTATATAACCTCCTGCTGAGCGTTCCTACAGCTACCTTGGGTGGCACCGTAGAGATTCCTACGGTGGACAACAAGGTGAAGGTGAAGATTGAGCCTGGAACACAACCTGGCAAGGTATTGCGCCTGCGTGGCAAGGGTCTGCCTGATGTCAACGGCTATGGTACAGGCGACTTGCTGGTTAACGTCAGTGTCTATATCCCTGAGACGCTGAGCCGTGATGAGAAGAAGGCGATGGAGCAGATGCAGGACAGCGACAACTTCCGTCCCTCAAGTTCAGTGAAGGAAAGAATCTTCAAGAAGTTCAAGAGTATGTTCGATTAAACATGCCAAAACCAACAAATGACAGGGGGAGCCAATTTGACTCCCCCTAAATTATTTACTCGGCCACCGAATGCTTTTCCATAGCTTTCTGTACCTCACAAGTTCATCTGTTTCTTTGCTGGTGTTTTAACCCCAATAAACCGTATCCTGTGGTCGGTAACTTCAAAATCATTGATTGGCAGGATTGATACCTGCTCTTTCTTTCTCGGCAATGTTCTGACGCATCAACTGTTGTTCCTCAATCAGTTTCATGTTCTCCTGCGCCTTGGAAATAAACTCTTGCACCAAAGGATGTTGTTTAAAGATGGCAGGAGCGCCTCGCAAGATATCCTCAATCTGATCGGTCATCATCGGATAAGGCATCGAGCTGCACATCATCATAAAGACACTTGGCCCCAACACATTATTATAATTGTCCTTGATGAAAGACTGTATGTATTCGTTCATCTTACGGTTCAGTTCCTCACTCTCCTTCACCATCTGTGCGCGTACCTCATCGATATTGGCACCATTCAGCACCATCTGTGCCTCACGATGATCCAGGTTGTTGAGCTGTTCCTCCAAGTCGTTTCTACGGTCAAAGAAATTATATAGTGCATTGTTCAAAGGAGTACCCCAAGCACGCATATCACCTGCATTGATAGATACCTGAATGATACCGTTTTCCAGGATGATAGGCATAATGCTTTCGTCTTCCATATAAATAGATACCATCATCGTAGAGTCGGATACGCCTTCCATAGAGAACAAACCATGCTCGACCGAGGCTGAATCCACGGGCGTCCATCCGTTCTCAGACAATGACTTGAGATACAGTTTCTTTCCGTCAAGGCTATTGATATCTGACTTTCCTGCTATCTGATAAGCGCTACTGCATGAGGCCAATACAGATGCCAGAAGCGTCAAAAAACAAATACGACTTATCGTCTTTTGAATCATACCAATCATGTTTATGTTGATGTCGGCAGCAAATATATTGTTTTATTCAATTAATTGCGTTATCTTTGCCCAAATTTTAAACATCTTTAGAAAATGAAAGTCAAAGTCTTAATTATTGTAGCATTTGCGACACTATTTTCATTAGCGACAAAAGCAGATGAAGGCATGTGGCTGCTGCAACTCATGCAGCAACAGAACAGCATCGACATGATGAAGAAACAAGGTCTGAAGCTGGATGCCTCTGCTATCTATAATCCCAATGGCGTATCACTGAAAGATGCAGTGGGTATCTTTGGCGGTGGCTGCACTGGTGAGATTATCTCTCCCAACGGTTTGGTGCTTACCAATCATCACTGTGGCTATGGCGCTATCCAGGCACACAGCTCTGTGGAACACGACTACCTGACGGATGGTTTCTGGGCGGCTACATTAGCTGACGAGTTGCCTAACGAGCGTCTGTCATTCCGTTTCGTACACCGTATTGTGGATGTTACCGACCTGGTGAACGAGCAAATCAAGAATGGTGAGGTAACAGAAATCAACTCTCTCACTCGCCCCTACCTCAATAAACTGGCACAGGACGAGTTGGCCAAGAGCGACCTTTACGGCAAGCCAGGTATTGTGGCTCAGGCTTATCCTTTCTATGCTGGCAACAAGTTCTACCTCATTTATTATAAGGTTTATACTGATGTCCGTATGGTAGCTGCTCCTCCATCAAGTATTGGTAAGTTTGGCGGTGAGACCGACAACTGGATGTGGCCTCGTCATACTTGCGACTTCTCTGTGTTCCGCATCTATGCCGACAAGAATGGTGAGCCTGCT
>OMSH01000182.1 GCA_900313715.1 uncultured Prevotellaceae bacterium | reverse complement strand
ATATTACAAATTAGATATATGAAGAAATCATTGGTTTTGACTGTTTTCACACTTGTAACGGTTGCTATCATGTCGCCGGCTTATGCAAAAAAGGCAAAGGAAGAGAAAAAGACACAATCCCAGTCGTTGTTGCTGCGTTTGCAGAATTTAAGGAATAAAGGTTATATGTATGGCCATCAGGATGATACTTTCTATGGCTTGAAATGGCAATGGGAGGCAGGAAGGAGTGATATCCTTGAGACAGTGGGTGACTATCCTGCTGTCATGGGCTTTGACCTTGGTGGAATAGAGATGGGAGATGCTAAAAATCTCGACAGCGTGCCGTTTACTAGAATAAGAGAAGAGCTTGTCAGACATCATTTGAGAGGTGGCATTGTCACTGTTAGTTGGCATCCGAGAAATCCTGTTACTGGTGGTACTGCATGGGATACAAGTGACAATAAGGTTGTGAATAAAATCTTGTATGATAATGCAGCAAAAGCAAAGTTTGAATTATGGATGCAGAGGGTCGCTTCTTTTTTGAAAAAGCTAAAAACTCCCGATGGCACACCTGTTCCTATCATATTCCGCCCTTGGCATGAAAACAATGGCTCTTGGTTCTGGTGGGGACAAAAACTATGCTCCGATGAAGAGTTTAAGGCTCTGTGGAACACTTTGCAAGATTATCTTAATAAGCAAGGGCTCGATAATTTGTTGTGGAGCTATTCGCCTAATCTTGACGGTGGATGGAACGAGGAAAGGTTCTTGAAACGGTATCCTGGTAATGACAGAGTGGAACTTATCGGTGAAGATGCTTACCAATGGGGGACTGAAAAAGATTTCGTCACACAACTTAACGCTGACTTGACATTCCTCACAGCCTTTGCTGAAAAAAATGGAAAATTAATTGCAATGACAGAATGTGGGTATAAGAATATTCCAGATCCGACATGGTGGACAAGAGTTCTTAAACCAATCATGGATAATTATCCCATTTCTTACTTCCTGACATGGAGAAACTACCGGAAAGAGTTTTTTGCTCCAGATCCGGACCAATATAGTGCGGAAGATTTTAAAAAATTGTATAGGGCAGATAATACTCTGTTCCTGCTTGATATAGTGGAATGATTTATTGAACCTGATTTGTTGTTATGGCTGATTTTAAAACTAAACTCGCTGCTCTAAAAGCACATCATGAGCAGCTCATTTCCAGAGTAAATGAACCAAATGAATGGGGGAATGGCATATACACTAAGTATAAGTACCCAATTCTGACTGCCGAGCACACTCCCTTGGAATGGAGATACGATTTCTGCGAAAAGGATAATCCTTATCTCATGCAGCGCATTATGATGAACGCCACTCTCAACAGTGGCGCAATCAAATGGAATGGAAAATATGTAATCATTGTTCGTGTGGAGGGGGCAGACCGCAAATCTTTTTTCGCTGTAGCTGAAAGTCCCAACGGCATTGATAATTTCAGATTCTGGCCAGAGCCAATAACGATGCCGGATGACGTAATTCCTGCCACAAACATCTATGACATGCGTATAACGAAGCATGAAGACGGATGGGTGTACGGGGTTTTCTGTGCTGAAAGACATGATGACTCAAAACCAGGGGATTTGTCTGCTGCCACAGCTACTGCAGCTATAGCAAGGACTAAAGACTTGGTTAATTGGCAGAGACTTCCAGACTTGAAAAGCAAAAGCCAGCAGAGAAACGTTGTTCTTCATCCCGAGTTCGTTGATGGAAAATATGCATTTTACACTCGTCCGCAGGACGGATTTATTGACACAGGCTCTGGGGGAGGTATAGGATGGGCTTTAGTTGATGATATAACAAATGCTGAAGTAAAAGAGGAAAAGATAATCAACCCTCGTCACTATCATACCATTATGGAGGTGAAGAACGGAGAAGGGCCTCACCCAATAAAAACCAACCGTGGGTGGCTGCACCTTGCTCATGGTGTGAGAGGCTGTGCCAGTGGCTTGAGATATGTCCTTTATATGTATATGACAGCTCTTGATGATCCAACACGCGTAATAGCTCAACCAGGAGGGTATTTCCTCGTACCTGAAGGCTGGGAGTATATAGGTGATGTGATGAATGTGGTATTTGCAAATGGATGGATTGCTGATGACGATGGCACTGTGTATATATATTATGCTTCGAGTGATACCAGAATGCACGTGGCTACATCCTCTATTGACAAACTTGTGGACTATTGCATGAATACACCTGAAGATGGTCTTACCACTTCGGCATCTGTAGAGACAATTAAACGGTTGATATATAAAAATAATTCATTATAACAAAACAACAGTATATTATGGCTTCCTTAAAAGAAAAAATCGGATATGCACTTGGTGATGCCGCCGCTGGTGGTATAACATGGAAAATTATGTCAATAGCATTCACGTTGTTCTTCACCAACGTATTCGGACTTACTGTGGCTGATACGGCTACTCTGATGCTTATTGCTCGTATGTTTGATGTGGTTACCGACCCGCTTATGGGTAGTCTTGCCGACCGCACACAATCTCGGTGGGGCACATATCGTCCATGGCTCATATATGGGGCTATTCCTTTTGGACTGATATTTGCTCTGTTGCTTTACACTCCTGATTTTGGGCCGGTGGGCAAGCGCATCTATGCCTATTCATTGTATTTGCTGATGATGGCAATGTATACAGCAGTGAATGTGCCCTACGGGTCACTGCTTGGTGTGATGACCGACGATGACAACGAGAAGAACCAGTTCTCCTCATTCCGTATGGTTGGTGCCTATGCCATGGGATTCATAACCCTGCTGTCGTTCCCTTATCTGCAGAAGATGGTGGGTGGCAGTGATCAGCATCAGTATGCCGTTGTAGGTGTGCTCTTAGGAGCTGTAGCTACAGTTGGTACGCTGGGCTGTGGTCTGTTGACGAAAGAACGTCTGAAGCCCGTACGTGCTGAGAAGTTCTCGTTGAAGCCCTTTGCTGATCTGTTCCGCAATAAGCCTTGGGTGTATCTCACGCTGATCGGTATCTGCATGAACTTCTTCAATGGCTTCCGCTACGCAGTGGCTGGCTATATGTTTGAGTACTGTCTGCATGGTGACGTAACGGTGAGTGGACTGATCATCAACTATACGGTATTCATGACCTTCGGTGAACTGACCTGTATGATCTTCGGTGGTGTATCTCCTGTGTTTACGAAGTGGGTTGGTTCTAAGCGTATGGCCTTTATCTGGGCTGCCGTCATCTGTGTGGTTACTTCCCTGATCTTCTTCTTCATTCCGATGGAAGCTGCCAGCATCTGGCTGATGGTAGGTGTCGTGATCCTCACCTCTATCGGTATCGGTCT
>OMSH01000237.1 GCA_900313715.1 uncultured Prevotellaceae bacterium | reverse complement strand
TTTAAAGTTTTAAAATCCAATTTTAAGGTTATTACATGACAAAGATAGTGTTTTTTTAGTATCTTTGCCAACATAACAATAAAAAATCAATTATCATGGAAAAACAAAAAACGCCTCAACGTTTGCAATCACTTGACGCACTCCGAGGTTTCGACATGTTCTTTATCATGGGAGGTGCCACCCTGATTGCTGCCATAGCTGCTTTTTGGCCCAATGATTTTACACAATGGTTGGCAGCACAGATGGATCATGTGAAATGGGACGGACTGGCTCATCATGACACCATCTTCCCCTTGTTCCTCTTCATTGCAGGTATCTCGTTCCCTTTTTCACTGGAAAAGCAACGTTTCCAAGGAAAGACTGAGGGACAGATTTACAAGAAGATTATTCGTAGAGGCTTGACATTGGTATTGTTGGGTATCATCTACAATGGCTTTTTAGGTCATTGGGATTTTGCCAACGCCCGCTATGCCAGTGTGTTGGCACGCATCGGCTTGGCTTGGATGTTTGGTGCCCTCATCTTCATGAATACCAAGTGGAAAACAAGAGTTGTCATCGTGGCAGTGATATTAGTGGGTTATTGGTTAGTCTCTGCTTTTGTGGGCGCTCCTGATCATCCCGGGGCTGATCCATTGACGCGTGAGGGGTGCCTGGCTGGCTACATCGACCGCATCTTGTTGCCTGGAAAGATCTACTATGGTGACTATGATCCAGAAGGTATATTCAGTACCATCCCTGCTATAGCTACTGCCTTGCTGGGTATGTTTACAGGCGAGTGGATAAAATACGATAAAGAAGGACTGACGCCTGCAAAGAAAACATTATATATGGTATATGCTGGCATTGCTTTTTTGGTGATAGGTCTGATATGGAATACTTTCTACCCAGCTAATAAAATGTTGTGGTCAAGTACTTTCGTGGTACTGGTTGCAGCCTATTCTGTGCTGATGTTCGCACTGTTTTACTACATCATAGATGTTAAAAACCATCGTGGATGGATTCTTTTCTTCGTGGTCATCGGTATGAATTCCATCACCATCTACCTTGCACAGCATTTCATCAATTTCCAATACATTTCCAATCGCGTGTTTGGCGGATTGATAGGTATGACACCAGAAACCGTACAACCTTTCCTCAATGCAGCAGGCTATGTGGCAATGTGCTGGTTGTTCCTTTACTTCCTCTATAAGAAGAAGGTATTCTTGAAGGTATAGTTATAGATTATTTTGAGGTTGCAAGAAAAAGTATTAATTTTGCAACCTCATTTTTTTATAGACGCATTTATGAACAACGAGATAGCAAGAAGACGTACGTTTGCGATTGTGGCACATCCTGATGCCGGTAAGACTTCATTGACAGAGAAACTGTTACTCTTTGGTGGACAGATTCAAGTGGCTGGCGCCGTTAAAAGTAACAAAATAAGGAAGACGGCAACTTCTGACTGGATGGACATAGAGAAGCAACGTGGTATCTCGGTCACTACCTCTGTACTGGAATTCGATTACCACGACTATAAGATAAACATCCTCGATACTCCCGGCCACCAAGACTTTGCCGAAGATACTTATCGAACGCTTACAGCAGTAGATAGCGTAATTATCGTAATTGATGCTGCCAAGGGTGTTGAGGCACAGACTTTGAAGTTGATGGAGGTATGCCGCATGAGGAACACGCCTGTGATTATCTTCGTCAACAAGATGGACCGTGAGGGTAAGGATCCGTTCGACTTACTTGATGAGCTGGAAGAACAGTTGGAAATCAGCGTACGTCCATTGTCATGGCCTATTGATATGGGACAGCGTTTCAAAGGCGTATATAACATTTATGAGCAGAAACTCAACCTGTTTCAACCCTCAAAGCAGGTGGTGACTGAAAAGGTGGAGGTGGACATCAATACCCAGGAGTTGGAGACCCATATCGGAGATAAGTTAGCTGAACAGCTTCGTAATGATTTGGAACTGATTGCTGGGGTATATCCTGATTTTGACCGTCAACAGTATTTGGACGGCAAACTGGCTCCTGTGTTCTTTGGCTCAGCTTTGAATAACTTTGGTGTGCAGGAATTGTTGGATTGTTTCGTGGAGATAGCGCCTTGTCCGCGTCCCGTAGTAGCTACTGAGCGTGAAGTAAATCCTGAAGAACCTAAGTTTACGGGCTTTGTGTTTAAGATTACTGCCAACATCGACCCTAACCACCGTTCTTGTATCGCTTTCTGCAAGGTATGTTCTGGCAAGTTTGAACGCAATACCCCTTATTATCATGTGCGTCATGACAAAACCATGCGTTTTACTTCCCCTGTTCAGTTTATGGCCCAACGCAAGAGTACGGTGGATGAGGCTTGGGCAGGTGATATCATTGGTTTACCGGATAATGGCATCTTCAAGATAGGAGACACATTGACAGAGGGAGAAAAACTCCATTTCCGTGGTTTACCCAGTTTCTCACCCGAAATGTTTAAGTATATCGAGAATGCTGACCCAATGAAACAGAAACAGCTGGCAAAAGGTATTGACCAACTGATGGACGAGGGTGTAGCCCAGTTGTTTGTCAACCAGTTTAATGGGCGCAAGATTATCGGTACGGTGGGTCAGTTGCAGTTTGAAGTCATTCAATATCGTTTACTCAACGAGTACAATGCCAGTTGCCGTTGGGAACCTGTACATCTGTACAAGGCTTGTTGGATTGAGAGTGATGATGAGGCTGAATTGCAAGACTTCATGAAGCGCAAGTATCAGTATATGGCGAAAGACCGTGAGGGTAGGGATGTCTATCTGGCAGACAGTTCTTACGTATTGTCAATGGCGCAACAGGACTTCAAGCATATACGCTTCCATTTCACTTCTGAGTTTTAAGAGTAGAAATACAGGCAAAGTTTGTTCAGCCACCGCCAGCGGAACTGGAACCAACGGCGAGTACTCATTGGCTCCCCTCCAAAACGAAGTACGAAATCACGATAGCCATGCTTGCGGAAGGGAGTACCTACGTCCATGAATTCCAGGTGTTTGTAACCGCCGGCTTTAGCGTCTTTCAATGCTTGCCATATGGCCATCACACTGGGGTATTGGCGCAGGTGCGACTTGTTCATACCCCCCGAGAACCATACAAAAGCAGTATCACCTGAGTAGATGCAGACACAACCACCAATTATCTTTTGCTGGTATCTTACGATGAAAATCTTGAAGCGTTGCCATGATTCACCGATATCCACATTCTTAATGCCCTGCTGGATATGTTGGAAGAATTCAATGGCAGGAAAGTGCTTCCTAATCTTTGTGAGGTAATTGAGCTTCAGCATATTGGCAAATTCCTGAATATCTTCCTCTGTCTGTGTGGTGCCTACCACAGCCCCATTCTTGAGTGCCAACCTTACCTGTCTTCTGCGTGATGAATTGAAAGCTTGCTCCACATCTTGGTTGTTGGTATCGTCGAAGGTGTTCCGTACCCTTAGCCAATTGACAGGAAAGAAACTGTTCTGTTTGAAGGAGGCATAGCCGCTGAGTGGGGTAGGCAGGTTTCTTATTTCAATGACAAAACAATTTAAACGATAGGCATAATTGGTGATTTCCTTCAACATCTGGTTGAAAAGGTCCTCCCGTTGGCTGTCTTTACAAAAGAATTCCCCAGTACCGTAAGCCACGCAACGACGAATGGTGAAAAACGGCACGAATCGTATAATGGGTTGCACAACAGCCAGTATCTTTGCCAGTACCACTCCGTCCTCACTGATTGTCAACAAAATGGGGTTGCACCCTGGCGTTCCCTCGAAAATATGGAACAGGGCGGT
>OMSH01000171.1 GCA_900313715.1 uncultured Prevotellaceae bacterium | reverse complement strand
GCACCCGCAGGTTGGTGATTTGCGTTCCTTCAAATGACATACCAGGAAGGACGGTCATAATGGCAACAGCCAGCCATCCCTTCATTCGATTTTTCATGTTCATATCGTTATTGTTTTAATTATTCGGAATTATTAAGTAACTTTACCGCATCAAAGATAATAATTAATAGCCATATATTAATATGTATAGCGATAAAAAATCTGTCAGACAATTGATAGCATTGCTCAAGGCGCATGGTGTGACGAAGGTGGTGGTATGTCCTGGTAGTCAGAATGTCCCCCTGATACAATCTTTGCTGCAAGTTCCTACGTTTAGTTGCTACCCAGTGAATGACCACCGTACGGCTGGATTCTTTGCCCTCGGACTGGCGTTGCATGAGGCGGCTCCTGTGGCAGTGGTATGCACTGCCGGCAATGGTTTGACCAACATGTTGCCTGCTGCGGCTGAAGCATCAAAACAGCAAGTGCCGTTGGTGGTAATCTCCGCAGACACAGTACCCTCCCGTATGAAAGAGCCTTTGGCATTCGATAAAATCGTGAAGAAAGCGGTGAACCTGCCGGAGGTACAAAGCGAAGCAGATGCAATGACGTGCAACAGACTTATCAACGAAGCTCTTTTAGAGAGCAAACATCATGGAAGAGGACCTGTACACATAAATATTCAGCTGAGCGATCCCGTCTTTGGGTGCAATACTGCTGAGTTAGACGAAGAGCGAGTGATGGAGCGCTATCAGGGATTAAATATGTATGAACAAGACTACCAGCCATTGGTAGAGCGACTGAACCGACTGAAAAAACGTATGGTGGTGGCTGGTCAGATGAACAATATCTATGAGTTTGACAAGAAGCACGAAATGACGCTATCGAAGCAGTTTGTGTGGCTTACGGAAAACCTGAGCAACCATACCACACCTGGCAAACCTGTGCGCAGGATGGAGGAACTGCTGTTCCCGATGGACCTGAAGACACAGGAGAATCTGGCACCTGAGTTGCTGATTACCTTTGGTGGCGCTATTGTTTCTCGTAGATTGAAATATTTCCTTCGTAAACATAAGCCATTGGAACATTGGCATGTATCTAAGGACGGAGAGGTCAATGATGCGTTCGGTGCACTAACGGCCATCATAGAAATGGATCCATTTGAGTTCTTTGAGAAGATTGCTCCTCTCATTGAAGATGTGCCTCCACTCTATCCTCGTCAATGGAGTCAGCTGGAGGAGAAATTGGCTGAGCCTCGTTTCCCCTATTCAGAAATGCTGGTAGTGGGAGTATTAATGGCTGCAGTACCACAAGGATGTGCGTTACACCTGGGCAACAGTTCGGTGGTACGCTATGCACAACTGTTCCCATTGCCTACAGATGTGGAGATTCAGTCGAATATGGGATTGGAAGGAAGCGAAGGGGCTTTAGCTTCTGCCCTTGGCTATGCTACGGCAAGCGAGAAGATTAATTACATCGTAATTGGTGACGTGAGTTTTTTTTGTGGTATGAATGCTCTATGGAACAGCAACTATGGTTCTAATATCCGCATGATGGTCATTAACAATGGCGGTAATGCACAGTTGCAAACCTTACCAGGTTTCACACCCGACGAACGTACTTTGCGTTTTGTTACAGGAGCTCACCAAGCAACAGCTAAGGCATGGGCTGAAGACAGGGGCTTTACATATCTCTCTGTCCATAATGAAGAGGAACTCCAAGCCGCAATGCCCGTTTTTACCAAAGCTGACATTACTCGCCAGCCACTCTTCCTGGAGGTATTTACTGATAAGGCTGCGGATGCAGAGGAGTTGAAGCTGTACTATAAAAGTTTAAAGAAGAATTGATAATAGTAAAAAACAAATATTTGCCATTCAAACGCTTTAACGCCATTAATCTGTTTGGTGTCATATTTACACGCTTAGATACAGAGATGGACGAGCATTTACTGAACCATGAACGCATCCACACCCGTCAGATGCTGGAAATGTTAATCGTAGGTTTCTACCTGTGGTATGTCATAGAATGGTTGATCCGTCTGACCATGAAAGGCAATGCCTATCGCAGTATCAGTTTAGAGCGCGAGGCATATTCCAATGAGGGTAACCTCAACTACCTGCAACAACGGAAACCGTATTCTTGGATAAAATACTTGTAACTAAAAGCAAGAGAACAGGCGTTTTATTTGTCTAAACATGACACTACGCCTGTATTAATCATCAATAAAAAACTGAGCTTATAATCCCGAGAAGTATTTTAGCAAGGGCACCAGCATGAGCGACTGTACAAAATCACCACGGCGAATCATCTCCTTTACTTCTTCTTGCGAGAAAAGATACACCTCAATATCTTCTGTAGCATCCAGATGCTGTCCGCTAATCTTCTCTACACCTGTTGCCAGGAAGCAATGCGTAAGGTTGGTCGTAGTACTGGGATTGGCAGAAACGACCGCTATCTCCCTCCATTCACCACCACCATAGCCAGCTTCTTCCAACAGCTCTCGTTTGGCTGCCTCAAGGGGTGATTCCCCCTGTTCTACCACACCTGCGACTATCTCAAAGTTGGTCTGCCCCAAAGCATGTCGATACTGACGCACCAGTACCATTTGTCCGTCTTTGGTGATGGCAGTTACATTGATCCATGTGGGGTATTCCAACACATAATACTCCTTATTGATCCTGCCATCAGGCAGTTCCACCACATCACGTCTGGCTGTAAGCCAAGGTCTTTTAATAAGGTACTCAGAAGAAAGGATCTTCCACTTCATGTCTTTCATGTCTTTCATGATTTCCCACTTTATATTTAGTTGCAAAAATACACAAAACAGCAGTCTTAATGGGCCACTATTTGTTAATAAACATTAAAGGCGCCCCTATTCTAAGAATAAATTCCCCTGTATGGTTGCACATGAAACTTTTATTAGTACCTTTGCAAAAGTTTCAAATGAAACCAATCAAAATAAACTATATGAAGAAAAGTTTTCTATTAGGGCTGTTACTCAGTACCTGCATTATTGCTCAAGCTGGTGGATTGATGACTAATACAAATTACCACATTGCTTTTGATCGTATGATGGCACGTGGTGCTTCATTCGATATTGACGCTATTTTCTCTAATCCTGCCGGTTTGGCATGGGGACACGAAGGTTGGCAATTATCATTCAACTTCCAGAAACCATGGCAGTATCGCGACATTAAGAATAATGGTGTGCTTTATGAAGGTAAAGCTTCTGCTCCTATTGTACCTGCTGTTTTTGCATCATACAAGAAAGACCGTTGGGCAATTTCTACCATGATCGGTATCGTAGGTTCTGGCGGTTTCGTTGAGTATAAAAATGGCGTTCCGATGTTCAATGCCCTCATCGCCAACACCATAACACAGTTGACTGGCGGCTTATCTCAAGCTGTTGGAGGGGCTATCCCTGTTATTACTCCTGACCAATACAACTTTGACTCTTCAATGAAGGGCAAACAATATATATATGGTGGACAGCTGAACTTCACCTATAAATTTACGGATAGCTTTGCTGGTGCTGTAGGTTTTCGTGCTAACTATTATGATGGTTACTATCGTGGCCACGTCATTGCCGGCAATCATCCATCAAAGGGTACTCTTGCACAGTTAATGCTGGACGTTGATCAAAAAGGTTGGGGATTCACTCCTATTGTCAGTTTAAACTTCCACAAGGGGCCTTTGACTTTAGCAGCACGTTATGAGTTCCGCACAAAAATCAGTACAAAGAACGATACTAACGTACTGAATGCAGAGCTGAACACCAATGGTATGGTTACAGAGCCATTGACACAACTGGTGATAGGTGGTAAGATTACTGCAGAACAGGCTGCTGCCATTGGCAAAAACATTCAAGAAAAGATGGCTGGAGGATTTGATGCCTACACAGCTCCTTATCAAGATGGTGTACGCACACGTTACGACATGCCTGCCCTGCTGACTTTTGCAGTGGGCTATGAATTCACAAAGAAATTGCGCGCTACACTTGAGTATCACTTCTTCGACGACAAGAATGCTAAGATGGCAAACGACCGTCAGAAGGAGTTGAAGCATGGCACACATGAATTCTTGGCTGGTATTGAGTATGACATTAACGATAAGTTTACCATCAGCTGTGGCGGTCAGCGTACTGACTACGGTTTAAGTGACGGTTACGAACAGGATACTTCTTTTGCCTGTGACAGTTATAGCGTAGGCTTAGGTGGTGCTTGGAACATCAACCAGAAGATTCGCCTGAATGCCGGTTATTTTTGCTCTATCTATTCAGATTATGAAAAAGCAGCCAGTTTTGGTACCGAGATTTTTTCAAGAACCAATCATGTAATAGGTGTAGGTATCGACTTTAAATTCTGACTTTATTATATTTCTAACAATAAGATTATTGCTTCAGTTAAAATGGTTGCCTTTCTATTGTGAAACGGCAACCATTTTTTTCTTCTAATCTCCCAACAAAATAACAAAAGGAAACAAAAAAAGCCCGTATGGAAAATAATCCAAACGAGCCCATCTTTTTCTCAAACAAAGTCAAATTACTTTGTTGAATTTTTGTTGTATCAGTCCTCAATTGTGTGTAAACAATCAACTTACCTGTTCTGCATATTCAAGAATGAGTTACATTCAAATAAGATGAAAGCTCTGCAACCGAGATGTTTTTGGCAATAATCATACCATTTTCATCCAGTAGATAGTTAGTAAAGCCCTTCTTCAGGTTGTAGTCCTTGAAGATGCTGGACTTAATACCTTCTGTTTCAACAAAACAGCCGGCACCAACTATACCGTCCTTACGAACCGTTTCACGGAAGATAGATGCATAATCATCGAACGACACGGAAACGAATTCAATACGTATTTGGGTATTCTCCTCATCAAGCAACGCACGATTCAACTCAATGTTACGCATACGTGACGGAGCATCATAAGAAGCCCAGAAATTAACCAGTACATAGTTGCCGTGTAGCGTAGAAAGTCGCCTATGCACTGTTTCACCAGTATTAGAGTCATCGCCACACATTACGAAATCCGGCGCATATTCTCCAACACTTAGACCTTCAACAGATCTGTCTTTCTCAATAAATGATGTCAAGGAACTAATCAATAATACAACAAAAAACCAATTTACATAATACCTCATGAAAATCGTTTTAGTTAATACTAAAGTAAGATTCAACGACCGGAGCCGTTCATTCTTATCCTAATTTCTTCACGAAATCAGGTGCAAAGTAAAAGGTTTTTCAGATAACCACCAAGAAAAATATGCTAAAAAACATATTTTAGCCAGTTTATTACCTGTTTTTTAGGTTTTATTGGGGGAAAATAACTAATTTTGCGGCCGAAATGAGAGGTAAAAAGAAATGAAATTCGAAGATCTTGACTTACATGATGATGTGCTGGATGCCCTTTGGGACATGCATTTTGAAGATTGTACCCCCATCCAAGAACAGGCGATACCAGTTTTGTTGGAAGGTCGCGATCTGATTGGTGTGGCTCAGACAGGCACGGGTAAGACAGCTGCCTATCTACTTCCAGTACTCGACAAACTAGCTACAGGCGACCTGCCCGAAGATGCCATCAATTGCATCATCATGGCTCCTACCCG
>OMSH01000169.1 GCA_900313715.1 uncultured Prevotellaceae bacterium | reverse complement strand
TCCTCCCCCTGCAAAGGGGAGGTGGCTCGGAGAGCCAGAGGGGTAAAAGTAAAGTATTAACCTAGACCTAAACTAAAGTATTATGAAAAACAAAGAATTTTGGAAATCCGTCATCCAACTGGTAATATCGGTTCTTACGGCAGCACTGACTGCCATCAGCACAACTTCATGCATGGGGTACGGTCCGTTATGATACATGGAACATGGACCCCTGAACATCTAAAATGACAATCCCCCTTATCGGGGGATTGCCTGCTGCTGGGAAATGATCCAATCTATATGTAAGACATCATCCTCACCATGCGATGGGGATTGTCTGGGGAAAACAGATCAAAAGAACCGTCCCTATAATCCTTAATAGCTGTCTATTGTCATAAGGGAAGTCTTGGAGTAGAATACAGGAATGCCGTAGATGCTTTGACTGGCATGAACAGGTGATTTGGATATCAGACTGTTAATAATCATAGCTGTGTTGTATGCCATATCCTTCAGGTTCTTCTCGATGGTCATGGTCTGCTTGCCGTTCTTGATGTTGGCCTGCCCCATCGGGGTATTGTCCTGACCCGTAATGACGGGCATGTCTGTAATGCCTGCATCTGTCAGCGCATCAATGGCTCCCTGGGCCATATTGTCATTGGCAGCAAGAATCATGTCCGGACGCTCACCCACTTCGTAGCTGGCAAGACGGTCTTGCATGGCTTTCTTGCCGTCGGCTATATTCCAACTGTCGGACTTGACCTGAAGATAGTCTTTCTTGCCGCTCTTAACAACCAATGCTCCGCTGTCTATGTATTTCTTGAGAAGTTCCATAGCTCCTTCATAATAATTTTTGGCATTGACATCGGTATCGGGACCTTCAAGGATTTCAATGGTCATGGATGATGCACCTGTAGAATGGAAATGATTGAGGAGGAACACTGCCTGCATGCGCCCAATTTCCCTGGTATCAGTTGAAGAAAAATATGCTATGCGGGGGTTGTCAAGGACAAAACGGTCATGACACACCACCTTGACATCGGGATGCTGTTCAAGCAACCCCGACTCATTGATTTTCTTATAGTCAATGGCTGTCAACACTATATATTTGGCTCCGCCATTGATGGCTGTCTTCAGCTGATCGACTTGCTGCCCTGCACCCTCGACTGTCTCAGGAGCAATGTAAAAAGTGGTGTTGAAACCATACATGTTCATTACATTCTCAAGGTTGGTCTTGTCAATAGCCCAACGGTCTATACTGGAAGCGTCGGGAAGCAGGACAGCCACTTATTTACTGTTATCAATATCATCGTCTTTGCTGCACGATGTCAGCCCTGTGATTATTGCTCCACTCACCATGACGGCGGTACACAACCAAATGATTCTTTTTCTCATAATGATAAATAGCTTAATTATGTGGTAAAAGTACAACTATAATTTGGTTCTCATACCGCAATGAATATTAATATCTGTTAATCATATTAAATAAATATAGGTGAAAGGAACTCTGTCGGCTTATTCTGTTGACATTTATAATTATTATTCATTTATAAATTTGGTAGTTCCATAAATAATTCGTTAATTTACTGCCAATAAAATGTTAATTACTTATGGAAGAACAGAAAAATGACAAACGCACGTTGTCCATTGAACTGGACAACGAGGCGTCACTACGATCTAATATGCTTCAGTCTTCCCTTACGATGGGATACAGTTCGATGAACTCTCCTTGATGGTTTTGTCCGTCGTTGATGAGTGCGGCCAACTTGCAGCCTACTGTATCGATGTCGTGGAAACCAGGAAGGGCCATGTTGCCATTGAGGTCGGTGGTAGTGGGCCCCGGATGAACGGAGAATATCTCCAGCGGTGTGTTGTTCTGTTGGAACTCCATCGCCAATACGCCCATCATGGCGTTCTGCGCTGCCTTGCTGGCTACATATGCCAATGGATGCCAATAAGGACTGATGTCTGATGGCACAGTGATGTTGACTATCCTGCCATGATTCTTCGTCAGCAGGGGCATCATCTGCTGGGTGAAGTAGAATGTGCCTGTGAAATTGACATCGATGGTCTGACGGATATCTTGCATTTGGGTGTGAAGACCATCGACACTCATGTCGCCTGGGATGCCGGCATTGTTGACCAACAAGCTTAATGTGGGATATTTCTCGCTGATTTCCTTTGCTGCCTGTGCTAAATTTGCCTGGTCGGACAATTCTACATTTACCCATCCTAACACTTTGATTCCTAATGATGTTAAACTGCTAATTGCAGCTTCTGCACGAGCTTCGTCGCGTGCACCGATAACGATTTGCCAGCCACTCAGACCGAGGTGCTTGGCAATACCAAATCCTATGCCCTTATTGGCACCAGTAATAATTGCGGTTTTCATTTTTCTCTAATTTTAAATTCGTGAATGATTTTCGGCAACAAAGGTATGTTTTTCCACACAACAAAACAAGAGAAAAATGTTTTTTAGTAAATATTACTGAAAACAATGGTCTAAACAGAAAAAAATAGCTACCTTTACAAAAGAATATAAATATCTTGCTTACGGAGGAAAGTATATGAAAGAGAATTTGAACCGTATCAGAGGAATGGAAAAGCGGATGCGCAGGGCGGGAAAAATACTGAAATCTATGGAGTATGCCCTCGATGAGTGGGACATGATGTGCTCTGACCTGAAGATTCTGAACAAATACTTGGGCAGTGAGGAATGGAAAGCCGACCTGAAGGCCGATGAGGACGGATTGCTGCCTGAGAGTCTGCGAAGGGGCGTGCTGAGCGAGGACGGCATCTGGAACTTGCTGGTGGATCACCGCGTGCTGATGCAGAGACTGTATGAAATGATTAAGAATGAACAGAACTAATGATTGACGAAAAACTAAGACAACTGTATGTTTCCTATACAGGACATGAACCCGAGGAGATAGAGGAAATGCCGTCGTCGGGCTCCAACCGTCTGTATTTCCGACTGAAAGGAAAGCCTACGCTGATTGGCGTCAAGGGGGAATCGCAAGAGGAAAACCGGGCCTTCCTGACGATGGCCAGGCATTTCAGGAAAAAAGGGTTGCCTGTGCCGGAGGTGATGGCGGAAAGCGATGACCAGATGTATTATATTCAAGAGGATCTGGGCGACTTGCTGCTCTTCAAGGCCATAGAAAAAGGACGACTGACGCATCAGTTCAGCGACGAGGAGAAGACGCTGCTGAAAAAAACCATACGTCTGCTGGCCAAGGTGCAGTTCAGGGGTGCCGAAGGACTGGACTTCAGTGTGTGCTACCCGCAGGCCGAGTTTAACGAACGCTGTATCTTGTGGGACTTGAACTACTTTAAATATTGTTTCTTGAAGGCAACTGGCCTGGCGTTTCAGGAGAATCGGCTGGAAGATGATTTCCAGCGTATGGCTCAAGTGCTGCTGCAGCATTCATCTGAATCTTTCATGTATCGCGACTTCCAAAGCCGAAACGTGATGGTGAAGAACGGCGAACCGTGGCTGATTGACTTCCAGGGGGGCAGGAAGGGACCTTTTTATTATGATGTGGCTTCGTTCTTGTGGCAGGCTAAGGCCAACTATCCAGAAAGTCTGCGTCAGGAACTGCTGCATGAATACTTGGGTGTCTTGCATGTATATCGCAAGATTGACGAGGCGGAGTTCTTCTCGCAGCTGAGACATTTCGTGCTGTTCCGTACGATGCAGGTATTGGGGGCCTATGGTTTCAGGGGCTATTTCGAGAAGAAGCCTCACTTCATGCAGAGCATTCCGTTTGCGATGGAGAACCTGCGTCAGTTGCTGAAACACCCCTACCCTGAGTATCCTTACCTGTGTGAGGGGCTGCAACAGCTTACCGAACTGAAACAGTTTAAGGATCAGCAGAAAAAACCACTGGTGGTGAAGGTGATGAGCTTTGCCTACAAGAAAGGCATTCCTGATGATAATACGGGCAACGGCGGTGGTTTTGTCTTCGACTGCCGTGCGGTGAACAATCCTGGCAAGTATGACCGCTACAAGCCGTTCATAGGACTGGATGAGCCTGTGATTCAGTTCCTGGAGGAGGACGGCGAGATTCTGACCTTCCTGAATCATGTTTATGCTTTGGTGGATGCTTCGGTGAAGCGGTATGTGGAGCGTGGATTTACCAACCTGTCGGTATGCTTTGGATGTACGGGCGGACAGCACCGTTCGGTGTATGCAGCGCAACATCTGGCTGAACACCTGAACGAGAAGTTTGGGGTGGAAATCAATCTGATTCACCGTGAACAGAACATTCAGCAAACATTTGCTGCAAGATAGTTTGTATTTCTAAAATTGATAATGGAGAAATGGGCTACGGAAAACGGGCAATGATTTTTGCGGCTGGCATTGGGTCAAGGTTGAGACCTATTACCGACTCGATGCCGAAGGCATTGGTGCCTGTGGGTGGCGTGCCGATGCTGCAACGCACACTGCTGCGACTCAAAGAGGCTGGCTTTGATGACGTGACTGTCAACATCCATCACTTTGGTCAGCTGATTATTGATTTCTTGCAGCAGAACGACAACTTTGGGATGGATATTCACATCAGTGACGAACGCGACGTGTTGCTGGATACGGGTGGCGGTATCTTGAAAGCAAGACCTTTTCTGGAGGGCAACGAGCCTTTTCTGGTACACAACGTGGATATTCTGAGCAACATCGACCTAAGACAGGTATATGACAGTCATGTGCGGAGCGGTGCCGATGCTACCTTGCTGGTGAGCGACCGCAAGACCAACCGCAAATTGTTGTTCGACAAAGAGATGAGGTTGCAAGGATGGAAGAACCATACTACTGGCGAGGTGCTACCCGAAGGCTTTGCCGAGGATGCACTGCTGCATCGCGAACTGGCTTTCGAGGGCATTCATGTGATATCTCCTTCCTTATTCAAATATATGGGGGAAGGTACTAAGTGGACGGGAAAGTTCTCTATTATCCCATTTTACTTGTCGGTGTGCCGACAACTGCATTTGCGGGGCTACGAACTGAAAGACATTACCTGGTTTGATATCGGCAAGCCGGAAACGCTGGAAAAGGCAAACGACTATTTTAAGGGGTGATGCGCGACTGCGTCATAACTGTAAATGAATGACAACAATCTAAATTAACTATAAAAAATGGAAAAAGGAAACAGAATTATTGAGGCTGCAATTGTTGCGCTGGGCCTCGTTGTAATGGGTTACTGCCTAAAGGCGGGTATTGACAATTTTGTGAACAAAGACAGACAAGTGACGGTAAAGGGTCTCTCTGAAAATGAGGTGCCTGCCAATACGGTAACGTGGCCGTTGAGCTTCTCCCAACAGGGCAACGACCTGCCTACGCTCTACCAGAGTGTGAACAAGACGCGTGACATCATTGTGCGTTTCATCAAAGACAACGGACTGAGTGAGGACGAAATCACCATGAACTCTCCAACGGTATATGACAGAAACAGTAATATGTGGAGCGAGAACAAATCGCCTTACCGCTATCAGATGACTGCCAGCATCACCGTAAAGACTAAGAAGGTGGACGAGGTGCGCAAGGCATCTGGAAAGATTGGCGAATTACTGAATCAGGGCATTGCCATTGATGAGGGTTACATTAATTATGACTTTACCGAGTTCCAGGAGATGAAGCTCAAGATGATGCAGGAAGCCATCAAGAATGCTGAACAGGCTGCTCTGCAATTTGCTGAGAACAGCAACAGCCGTCTGGGCGGCATCATGCAGGCTACGCAGGGTACCTTCTCGATTGAAGATCGTGATGAAACAACACCTTACATCAAGAAGCTTCGCGTTGTCACTACGGTGACATACTCACTGAAGGACTAACCTGTATCCCCGATTATCAAGCTAAGCATGATCTTTTATTTCTCAGGAACAGGAAACACACGCTGGGCAGCTGTCCAGTTGGCTTTAGGTACAGGTGAACAGTTGCTCTTCATCCCCGATGAGATGAAGGGTGACTGCCACTATGTGCTGGAGGAGGGCGAACGCTTGGGCTTTTGCTTTCCTACACACGGATGGATGCCTCCAAAGATTGTACGCAACTTCATTAGTCGTTTGTCAATCAATGCCGAAGGGCACTACTGTTATGCGCTTACTACCTGTGGCGATGACATTGGGCAATGCATGAAGGAGCTACAGAAGGCTTTGCACCAGAAAGGACTGCATGCCGACAGTGTGTTTTCGCTCGTCATGCCTGAGAGTTATGTGTGTCTGCCTGGGTTCAAGACTGACACAGCAGAGGTAGTGCAGCACAAAATGGCAAAGGCGCGTGAGGACCTGAAAGGTTTTATTGAGCTCATCAACGAGCGATGTGTTGGCAAGGAACTGGTTTTTAAAGGTACACTACCCTTTACCAAGACTTATGTACTGGGGATGACTTTCAACAAGTGGCTCATTACCGACAAGCCTTTCAAGGTGGATGCTGATTTGTGTATTCATTGCGGGAAATGTGCCAAAGTTTGTCCGGTAGGAAACATAAGCATGCAAAAAGAACCGGCGCTGCCTTCATGGCACCACGATGGTACTTGCACTAATTGCCTGGCTTGCTATCATGTATGTCCGAAGCATGCTGTCAGCTATTGGAATACTCGCAAGAAAGGACAGTATTACCTTCCATAAAAAAAGAAAGAGAAATACTCACGTATTCCCCTGTCTTTTTTTGAGAAAGTAACCAAACTTGTCTCAAATCATCAATATAACCTAATAAAACTAACCTATGCTTTTTACCTATTACTAATATGTGAAAATCTTTATTTAAATAGAACTTATAAACTATTAACCTTAAGAATTTGTTGCAAAGGTATGGAATAATTTTCATTCTTGCAAGCAAAAATCAAAATTATTTTGCAAAATGTTGCAAAGAAAGATATAAAATTGTAATTTTGTTAGTAAATCGAATTTAAAATATCAATATGATGAATAACACAAAAGACCAGCAATCGAAAATGAGCAATGTGCGTTGGCTCATCTGCATCATGCTGTTTATTGCCACTACCGTGAACTATCTCGATCGTCAGGTTCTCTCACTTACCTGGAAGGATTTCATTGCACCAGAATTTCACTGGAGTCATTCTGATTATGGTAATGTGGCGGCCATTTTCTCTATCGTGTATGCTATTGCCAACATATTCTCTGGTCGTATCATCGACTGGCTCGGCACTAAACGAGGATATATGTGGGCCATCGGCGTATGGTCGGCTGGCGCCTGTCTTCATGCTGCCTGCGGATGGGCTACCGAACAGATTGTAGGAATTGATGATGCTGCGGGTATGGTGGGCGCCGTTGGTGAAACGGCTTCAATGATTGCAATGGTGAGTGTTTATTTCTTCATCGCTGCACGTATCATATTGGCTTGTGGTGAAGCGGGTAATTTCCCATCGGCTGTGAAGGTAACGGCTGAATACTTCCCACAAAAGGATCGTGCGTTTGCTACTTCTATCTTCAACGCAGGCTCTACAGTTGGCGCCCTGATAGCTCCCCTATGCATTCCTCTGCTGGCTCGCTATTTCAAGAATATTGGCGTGGGCAACGGCTGGGAAATGGCATTTATCATCATTGGTGCAATGGGTTTTGTATGGATGGCTTTCTGGGTATTCATCTACGACAAACCTATAAAACACAAGGGTGTGAATGCTGCCGAACTGGCTTATATCCAACAAGATGGCGTTGAACAGAAGGATGAACCAAAGGAAGAGGACAATTTGCCAAAATTTACTGTCTTACAATGTTTGAAGTTGCGCCAGACATGGGCAATTCTCTTGGGTAAGTTTACAACTGATTGCGTTTGGTGGTTTTTCTTGTTCTGGACACCTGCCTATCTGTCGGATGTCTATGGACTGTCTTCTCACAACCCAACAGCACAGTTGTTGATTTTCGTGCTCTATGCCATTACGATGCTGTCGATCTATGGCGGAAAACTCCCTACCATCATCATCAACCGTACTGGTTGGAATGCATATAAATCCCGCATGAGGGCAATGCTGATTTTTGCCCTGTTCCCACTGCTGGGTTTGTTTGCACAACATTTAGGCAACTATTCTTACTGGTTTCCTATCATTTTGATAGGTTTGGTGGGTGCAGCGCATCAATCGTGGTCGGCCAACCTTTATTCTGTGGGTAGCGACCTGTTCCCTCATCGTGCCATTGCCACAATTACAAGTCTGAACAGTGCTGCCGGTGGTTTGAGTTCGTTCCTCATCAACTATGGTTCAGGTAAGTTGTTCGACTATACTGAAACCACACAGATGGTGTTCATGGGTTTCCAGGGAAAGCCTGCCGGATATTTTATCATCTTCTGCTATTGTTCGGTTGCCTATCTAATCGGCTGGATATGCATGAAGCTGTTGGTTCCAACATATAAGCCAGTTAGCTAATATTTAATAAAAGGTTGCAGAAATGCAGCCTTTTTTCATGATGGCGGTAATTGCAATAAGCTGGGAAACCAATAGCTATTTGTTGACTACAAGGTTCTAAATTGCGGTCAATGTTTAGAATGGGTAGCCGACAGCAAAGTGGAAGGCGAAATCACGACTGAAGCGAGGGTGGATGATAGGATAACGCTCACGCCCACTCTCGTAAGCAGGATTGATGGCCTTCATACCACCGTCGAAGCGGAGGATAAAGAAGCCCAAGTCGATGCGGAATCCTATGCCATAGGCAACGGCAATCTGCTTGTAGAATTTATTGAAGCGGAATTGGCCACCAGGCTGACTTTCGTAATCACGGAGCGTCCACACATTACCAGCATCGATAAAGATGGCACCTGCCAACTTCCAGAACAAGTTGGAACGATACTCAATGCTGCCCTCCATCTTCAAGTCGCCTGTTTGATTCATAAAATTTCCGTCACCAGGGAATGAACCTGGTCCGAGGCTACGCACTGACCAACCTCTCACACTGTTGGCACCACCAGCAAAATAACGTTTCTCGAACGGAATCATCTTTGCATTGCCATAAGGAAAGGCGATGCCGAACGCCAAATGATAGGCAATGGAGTTGCGGTTATCTATGGCGATGTTCTTTGCAAAGTCGAAATCGGCCTTGATGTACTGGGCAAACGGGATGTTCATGATAGCATATTCGCCATCTTTATTCTTACGCATGTTGGTGATCTTTGCCAAAGCGTATAGCCAGTTGCCCGCCGCCTCAATATTGGCACGCAGCGTGTAAGATGTTCCATTGAAAACATTGGACGCCATGCTTGTACCACGACTATTATAGATGAAGGTATAGCCCGAACGCACAATCAGACGGTCTTCATAGTTGTAGCGCACAATATAGTTTTGCTGGTCATCAAGATATTTCTTCTTAAAATCAGGATGAATCCAAGGCATATACAGATAGTTGACATCCACCATATCAATGCGATGACGAAGGCGCTGTTGCTTGAAACTCCACTGATAGCTCCAACCCGTAGATGCGATGATGCGAGTGAACTCGGGGCGTAGCTGGAAGTTATAGCGCAATTCGAATAGCGTGTTGGCACGTATGCGGTTGACGAAACCGTGATTCAGGAAAGGAAACAAGATGCGAGGAAAGTTGATGGATGCCTCGGCACTCAGTTCGGTATAGCTCTCATTGCGATAATCACCTTGCAAGCCTGATACCGCTTCGTAGGCACCCCTGAGACGAAGGGTCAGTGTTTCAGAACCACGAAACAGGTTGCGGTTGCTAAGTGACACAGCAGCAGCAGCACCTAAGTCACCAGCCGAGTTGGTTCCTTCCACCTCGAACGAGACTGAGCGAAGTTTATTTTTTGTCAGCTGTATATAAGCATCCACCAGCGATGTGTCATTACGTTGCAGTTCCTCGAAGCGGATGTTGGTGTAGCGCAACACAGGTAAACGATTGAGGTTCTGGTAGGTTTGTTGTACATCATTTCCATTATACAGTTCGCCTTTCTGCAAGCGTTGGTTACCCACCAGCACACGAGGCCGGATGATGGGCTTGCCTCTATAATACACAGGATAACCTTTGTACATCATTGAGTCTTCTGGCTGCACATTGTTACCATTATCCAGCGCATTATACTCAGTAAGGAAGTGTACCTGATTGATATAATACTGTGGGTGGTTGACCTGCATGCTGTCAGCATTCACCCGATAGGGTTCGAGGTGCATGGTGAGGTCAATGAGATAAGTATTACGAGTGGTATCAGCCGAAAAGGTGAGGTATTCCTTGTTGAAGCGGTAGTAACCCTTCTGTTGCAGCAAAGTGGTGATGCGAGCACGTTCATTGTCCAATACATTGATATCCATATTCATACCCTCACTAAGCAATGTGGCGGCAGAATCTTGTCGCATATAGTTCCAAATGGTAGTATCAGGAATGTCATACTGGATGGAGCGAACCTTATATGCCCTACCCGTCTTCACATCGTAGGAAAGCACTATTTTCTTGGTACCTTTCAACTGAGTTCCTGCATCGACCGATGCCCCCAAATATCCCAGGTTGCGAACTGCTTTTTCCACTTCCTGCCGCGAACGCTCTGTTTCATAAGAGTCAAAAATAACAGGAGCATCACCTACTCTTCGCAAAGCTCGGTTCACCCACTTGGTAGTGTCGCGTCCAGACATGTTGTAGATGTATAGCTGTGTCTTTATCAAATTGAACCATTTGGTGTTAGGCTGCTGGCGAATAAACATATTGAGGTCGGCAGGCTTCACCTCTTTGTTGTCGCTGGATACATTGACCTCATCGAGCAGATAGGTTCCATCGGGAACATATTTGGTGGATGAACAACCTGCCGCCACAAGCAAGGTCATTGCCCATAGCCCAAGCCAAATCTTATGTCTTATGTATTCACCCATCGTTGCTCAGCATCATGAGAGCTTCTGTCAATCTTTTTTCGGTTGTAAAATTAACGGTTTTTTCTTAGAAAGCAGTATATTTGCATTGAAAAAAGCTACTTATGCCGATATCGAAGAATAAAATCAAGTGGATACGTTCGCTGGAGCAGAAGAAAGTGCGACGTGAAGAGCGTGTTTTTGTGGCGGAAGGGCCCAAACTGATAGGCGATTTGTTGGGTTATTTCCATTGTCGTTATATTGCTGCTACAGTTGATTGGCTGACGGCACACCCAACCCTACAGGCCGATGAAACAGATACAGCCACCATGAGTGAGATTGAACGTGCCAGTCTGTTGAAAACGCCCCAACAAGTGATAGCCGTCTTCGAACAACGCACAGAGCAGACAGATGTCTCTGTGATTGATAACCAACTATGCTTAGCGCTTGATGACGTGCAGGATCCTGGCAACTTAGGTACCATCATCCGCATAGCCGACTGGTTTGGTATCGAGCATATATTTTGCTCGCAAGGCACTGTAGATGTGTACAGTCCCAAGGTAGTACAAGCCACAATGGGGGCAATGGCTCGTGTGCATCTGCACTATGTATATCTCTCTGAGCTGCTTGGCAGATTAAAGGAAGAAATACCTGTATATGGAACATTCTTAGATGGCAATAATATCTATGACCAGCCTTTAAGCCCTACAGGACTGATTGTGATGGGCAACGAGGGTAATGGTATCACGGCTGAAGTGAGGAAACTGATAAACAGAAGACTTTACATCCCCAATTATCCTGTTGGACGCGAAACATCTGAATCGCTGAATGTGGCTGTAGCCACAGCTATTACTTGTGCGGAATTTCGCAGAAGAGGTTAATTAGTGCTCTCTGGCGTGCATGCGGATGAGAGAGATGCTATCTACCAGCAACATACGGTTCTCGTTCTGTTCAGGCAGATAGATAAAGCCATAGACTTCGCGTATTCTTCCATTTTTGTCGCTCTGTAATGTCAATTTGTGCTTTCCATCACCCATAATATAATGCATCTGACTGATAATGCTGTCGTTACGATAGCGAATAGAGAGCGCCATTACGGCAGCTTCATTCGAATTGACTAAACGGTTGTTAGCATGAAAATAACGGAAACGAGCATTGAAATGCAGGGTATCTTGTTCTTCAAAATTAGCGTCAGTCTGGTATTCAAAAGAAATCCTGTTGTTGTAAGGATGATTAGTGAGGCTGAACATCGGTACATCCGACCAAATATTCACACTATCACCACTTTGCGTAACACCGCCACCTTGTCCGCTAATGGCAATAGAACGTTCCAGTAACGTCTTCTCATCGGAGATTCGTTTGATAACACGCTGATAAACCCTATCGAAAGCTTCAGGATTGTGTGAATACCAAGACAAGGTAGAGTCAAACTCTGCTTCTGTGGTATGATTCTTCTCAAAGATATTGAGGTAATAAAGCGTTGCTTTGTACTTATCATTCGGCGATAACTTTTCTCCCAAAGCCTTTGCCTTGTGATAGTCATACAGCACTTCCTCCATCTTGCTGTCGCTCAACACACCTTTGGGCCTTTCCGGACCACAAGCCAAGATGCATGCCAACAGGAATAGCACATTCAGGCTAATCGGTATGATACGTATGAATTTCATGACTTCTTGGTTTTCAACACCTCAAAGGCATAGTTCACATATTTTCCGTAAAAAATGAGTAACGCCACGATACCAACAGAGATACAGGAGTCGGCGAAATTAAAGATAGGACTGAAGAACACGAAATGTTGCCCACCTACGAAAGGCATCCAGGTGGGCCATTCGGTCTCAATAAGAGGAAAATAAAACATATCCACCACCTTGCCGTACAGCAACGGAGCATATCCTTCACCTTGAGACACAAATGTAGCAATATGTGAAAAAGTGCTCTCGCTAAACACAACACCATAGATTACACTGTCTATAATATTGCCCAATGCACCAGTAAGAATGAGACTCACACACACCAGGAACCCTGGCTTTAAATTGGCTTTCACAAACTTATACAAGCACCAAATGATGACAGCTACAGCAATGATGCGAAACGAGGTGAGGAATAGTTTCCCAAAGATTTGCATACCGAACGCCATACCGTTGTTTTCGGTAAAGAAGATATAAAACCAGTCAGTCACACGTATGCTTTCATGCAAATACATGTGAGTCTTGATATAAATCTTGAGACATTGGTCTATCAGCAACAGCAGCAAAATCAAAATAACTGATATGCTGCCCATTTTAACAGTTTTATTCATCTTCTTGTTTAAGCGTTCAACGCCTCTTTTTTATCGGTTTCTCTTCGCTTCAATACTCAGTGTAGCATGAGGAACTGCACGCAGACGCTCAGCAGGAATCAACTTGCCTGTCTCACGGCAAATGCCATAGGTCTTGTTCTGAATACGTACCAATGCAGCCTGCAAGCTCTGAATGAATTTCTGCTGACGTTGTGCCAAACGAATGGTTTCATCCTTTGATAAGGCATAAGCATCATCCTCAACTACCTTGTAAGTAGGCGATGTGTCTTCAATACCATTGCTGTCAGAACCGTTCAAGCTAGCCATCATCTGATTATAATTCTTTTGGGCTACTTCTAATTTCTCAAGAATAATCTGTTTAAACTCCTCTAATTCAGCATCGGAGTATCTTGTTTTCTCTGCCATAACCAATAGTTTTTATAGATTAAGGTAAATTATATTTTTTCAATTCTCACTTCAAGTTCGTACTCGTCCATATCGAGTTTCACACCATCCTGCACCTTGTCCACCAAGGTCAGACTATTACCCAACACCTGGTTGCTGATGTACTCCCTATAGGCTTCAACAGCTGCATCGGTTTTCTCGTTTTTCGAAAGGATTATGTTGATTTTGTCAGTAATTTCCAGACCGCTCTGCTTGCGAAGGTTCTGAATACGGTTTACCAATTCGCGGGCAATTCCTTCCTGACGCAATTCCTCAGTAATGGTTACCTCAAGAGCCACAGTCAACTTTCCTTCGTTGGCCACGAGCCATCCTGGAATATCTTCGCTGAAGATTTCCACATCAGCAGTTTCTACCACTGCCTCTACGCCATCCAGGACGAAGGAGAACTTACCCTCTTGTTCCATACGGTTGATATCTTCCTGACTCATAGCTGTCACAGCAGCAGCTACGGCCTTCATCTGCTTGCCAAATTTAGGACCTAACTTCTTGAAATCGCATTTTACTTTCTTCACCAGAATACCAGTGGCATTATCTACGAAGTTGAGTTCCTTGACGTTCACCTCATTCTTGATAAGGTCTTTCACGGCCTCAATATGAGCTCGCTGTGCCTCATCGTTTACAGGCACCATCACACTCTGCAGTGGCTGACGTACCTTGATGTTCACCTTACGGCGTAAAGCTAACACCATAGAAGTGATTTGCTGAGCCATTTCCATTCGGGCCTCAAGTTCTTTGTCAATCAAGTTCTCATCGCACTCAGGGAATTTAGCTAGGTGTACCGATTCAACATGATCTCTGCCCGTAACAGCGATGAGATCCATATACAGCTTGTCGGCATAGAATGGTGAGAACGGTGCCATCAGTTTGGCTATTGTCTCCAAACATACATAAAGTGTCTGGTAAGCAGCCAACTTATCCTGAGTCATGCCACCACCCCAGAAGCGTTTGCGATTCAGTCGCACATACCAGTTACTTAGATTGTCGTTAACAAAGTCCTGAATCAATCGTCCAGCCTTAGTAGGTTCGTAATCGTTGAGGTTGGCATCCACATTCTTAATCAGCGAATTCAACTCAGAGAGAATCCATCGGTCTATTTCAGGACGCTCCTGTATAGGCACCTCTGCCTCTGCATACTTAAATCCATCCACATTAGCATAGAGAGCCAAGAATGAGTAGGTATTATACAAAGTGCCGAAGAATTTACGACGTACTTCTTCTACACCGTCCACATCAAATTTCAGGTTATCCCAAGGAGATGAGTTGGTAAGCATGTACCAACGCACAGGGTCGGAGCCATACTGTTCAATCACGCCAAAAGGATCTACAGCATTGCCCAAACGCTTTGACATTTTCTCACCATTCTTGTCGAGTACCAAACCATTGGATATAACGTTCTTAAACGACACACTATCGAACACCATCGTGGCAATTGCATGCAGGGTAAAGAACCAACCACGGGTTTGATCTACGCCCTCAGCAATAAAATCAGCTGGGAATACCTTACCGCTGTCGAGCAACTCCTTGTTCTCAAACGGATA
>OMSH01000166.1 GCA_900313715.1 uncultured Prevotellaceae bacterium | reverse complement strand
GATGCCTTCTGGGTGATTATGAGTGGGGAGTGCTGTAGCCTTGGCTGCTTCAAGCACCTGGGCTTCATCATCGAACCAATGTGCCACGGGGCCCACTCTCATGGCTGCTCCATTGCCAAAACTATTGTATGGTTGTGGGTTATCACTTTGCACCCATTGGGCAAAACGGCCACCATAGCCTCCCGTAGGATAAGGGTATTTACGGCACCACTCATGGAGGCTCTCACCAAAATCACGACCTTGCAGCAGAGCATCTGCTACTGCTATTGTGCAGATGGTGTCGTCTGTAAAGTCATTCTCAACGGAAAGCCACCTGAAATCGTAGTCATTGGTGGGGTTGAATTCCCATCTACTACCTACTATATCTCCTATAATTGCTCCTATCATAACTTGATTTTCAAATATACTACTTCAAAGTAAAGCATACTATGCACCAATTCGCGGTACAAGTTATAGATATTTTTAATAATATGCAAAAATGATGATTTATTTTTATGGAAGACGGTGATTCAGTTCGCCATCTCAATTATGATTGCAGCACTGACTGCAATGAGCACCACTTCGTGCATGGGACATGGTCCTATCTTTATGTAAGACAAAGCCCTCGCTATCAAGCGGGGGCGTTACTTATTAGTCATTCTAAAGACTTAAAAAATGCAATATTTTGGTTGTAAGTGTAACAACATTAGAAATAAATGGTTAACTTTACCACCAAATACATAAACTAAAAACAAAGTATTATGGCAACAATGACGAACGAACAGATTGAGCAGAAGAAGTCTCGACTGAAGCAGTTGACCGCAGAGGTCAACCAGATTATGAACGAACTGAAGGAGGCGGGTGCATGGCCTCTTGACGACGAGGAGCTGGACGAGGTGACTGGTGGCACCATGCGTAGTCCCCTTCTAGGTTTCAGTGGACTAAAGCCTATTAAAAAACGACGTCCTTAACTTCCTACTTCATCAAAAATCATAAAAGGTTAATACTGCTCAGGCAGCTCCCAACCCTCTTGCACAGGGCGCCTCCTCCCCTCAGGCAGGGGGAGGAATGGTTGACCCTATTGATAATTATCAGATAGGCGGTTAAATAAATATATATTTACAGATAAACAGGGCAGCCAGCACCCACAAGGTAATTGAGATTTCCTTGAACCTGCCAGCCACAGCATGACAACCCACATAAGCGATGACACCTATGAGAATACCGTCGCAGATGCTATACGCCACAGGCATAAGCAGGATGGTCAGGAAGGCAGGGATAGCCTTGCAGTAGTCGTCCCAATCAATGCCATCGAGCGAGGGCATCATCATCATTCCCACAATAATCAGGGCGGGAGCCGTAGCAGCACCAGGAATGGCGAGGAACAGCGGACAGAAGAACAATGCGAGAGCAAAGCAAATGGCCGTGGTGAAGGCTGTCAGTCCTGTTCGTCCTCCTTCGCCAATACCAGCAGCACTCTCTACATAAGTGGTATTGGTTGAGGTTCCCAGGCAGGCACTGGCAATGGTAGCCAGTGAGTCGGCCACAAACATCTTATCCAAATCTGGTATTTTATTATTCTTGTCTGAATAACCACCCATGCCTGTGCCTTGATACACACCAATGATGGTACCCATTGTGTTGAATATATCAAGAAACAGCAAGGTGAAAACCACCACCAGCATATCCCAGCTAATCACCTGGCTCCATTGGAACTGACAGAAGATGGGAGTCAGGCTCTGAGGTGCAGAAACCACTCCATCCAGTTGGGTGATAGCCTGGCCTGTAGCAGGATCCTTAATAAACATACCTATCAGTGTGGCGATAAGGATTCCCCAGAGTATGCCGCCACGCACCTTGGCCATAACAAGGGCTGCAGTAATGAAAAGTCCTATCATAGCCAGCAGAGCAGTACCTGATGTGACATTACCCAGCGAAACGAGCGTGGTGTCGTTGGTGATAATGATACCGGCATTCTGCATTCCGATGAAAGCAATAAAGAGACCTATGCCGGCTCCGATAGCCTTCTTCAGCGTGTGGGGAATGACACTCAACAGCAAACTGCGTACTTTGGTGACGGTGAGAACGAAAAAGATGATACCTTCAATCAGTACGGCAGTCAGGGCGAATTTCCAATGGTAGCCCATTGCCAGACAGACGGTGAATACAAAGAAGGCATTCATGCCCATACCAGGAGCTATTGCAAAGGGCTTCTTGGCATAGAAGGCCATTACGAGCGTTCCGACAACGGCTGCAAGAGCGGTTGCGGTGAACACACTGCCACCTGGCATCTCAGGCAAGGCGCTGAAGATGCTGGGGTTCACAGCCAAGATGTAGGCCATAGTCAAAAACGTAGTGATACCCGCATAAATCTCTGTGCGGACGCTGTGCTTTTGGAAGTCGAAGCCAAATAGTTTTTCAATAACTTGTTTCATAATTACTGGATAATATATTGAAACACAAGAAGGTTAGGCTTTTTTAGTATATTACTGGAGTAAAGTAAGAGATTTTTCAGCAAACAAGCAAGATATTTCGGATTAATTTTTACAAAACTTCAGAAATTCGTTGGCTGATCTTTTGTCATCAAGTCGTAATAATGGGGCTGAGGGCAACGGTAATCAGTATCATCAGGATTTCAGAAATGCGATTAATCTCAACCGCCACATACATGTCGTCGGTGGTTAGCTCACGGTCGTTGGTGCCGATATAGGGCTTGTCGAAGACTTCGCCGAAATAGATATGGGGGCCTCCGAAACGGCAATCGAGAATGCCTGCCAATGCGGATTCGGGATAGCCTGAGTTGGGACTGGCGTGACACTTGCCGAAGCGTCTGACGAAGCCTAACAGTCGGGGCTTGCCTGCAGACAAGACCATCAGGAGGGCTGTGAGGCGTGCAGGGAGGTAGTTGGCCACATCGTCCATACGGGCGGCAAAACAGCCAAACTGGAGGTAGCGTTCTGAGTGATAACCTATCATACTGTCGAGGGTGTTGACCATCTTATAGGCCATCATGCCTGGAACGCCCAAGAGGATGTACCAGAACAAGGGAGCGATGACGCCATCGCTGAGGTTCTCAGCCAATGTCTCAAGGGCTGCCTTGCGTACTTCCTGGGCGGTGAGCTGTGTGGTATCACGCCCTACGATGCGGGCTACTTGCTGGCGACCTTCTTCCAAAGAACGGTCTAACGCAAAGAACACCTCACGCACTTCGCGTATCAGAGTGGTACCTGCCAAACAGCAGAATATCAAGATGATTTGTACCACAGCATTGAGCCAGGGGGAAAGTATGGTGCACAACTTGAGCAAACCCCAGGTGCCAAAGAAAACGAGCAGCACAAGGGTAATGGCGAGCAGGGCGCCTTTTAGCTTTCTATGCCGTCCTTTGTTCAGTGCTTTCTCGCCTTTTGCTATGAGTTTGCCGAAGCCGACAACGGGGTGTGGCAGCCAGCTTGGATCACCGAGCCACACATCTAACATCCATCCTACTATTACATGAATACTGCTCATTATTACTTCTTTTTTTGCTATCAGCATATTTGCTGGCTTCGCCGACTGCATCTCACTGCAGTTTATATTTCTGTTCCTTTCTTCGACTACCTTTTTCTACTATTAGCATAGTTCAAGAGCTG
>OMSH01000011.1 GCA_900313715.1 uncultured Prevotellaceae bacterium | reverse complement strand
GGCATGACAAGCATCGAGCAAATCCACCTTCGACTTCATGGCGCCAGATGACACCATCACGCCCACCTCAGGACGAGGCACCTTGTAACCTACAGCAATCATGGCCTGCAGCAGAGCCTCGTTTACATCGTCACCCAAGCAGCCAACCTCACCGGTAGATGCCATATCAACGCCCAACACTGGGTCGGCATTCTGCAAACGGGAGAATGAGAACTGAGGAGCCTTCACACCAATCCAGTCGATGTCAAACTCACTCTTATCGGGTTTGGTATAAGGAGCGTCAAGCATGATGCGAGTGGCAGTCTCGATAAAATTGCGCTTCAGAACCTTGCTCACGAATGGGAAACTACGGGATGCACGCAGGTTGCACTCAATCACCTTCACCTCGTTCTTGCGAGCCAGGTACTGGATATTGAACGGACCAGAGATGTTCAGTTCCTTGGCAATCTGACGGCTGATCTGCTTAATCTTGCGACCGGTTGCGTAGTAAATCTTCTGTGCAGGGCATACCAGTGTAGCGTCACCTGAGTGAACACCCGCAAATTCGATATGCTCAGAGATAGCATATTCCACAATCTCACCATTCTGTGCCACAGCATCAAACTCAATCTCCTTGGTATTCTGCAGGAACTGCGATACCACCACAGGGAATTCCTTCGACACCTTAGCAGCAGCTTTGAGGTAAGTTTCAAGTTCGCTGTCATCGTAGCAAACATTCATGGCTGCACCAGAGAGCACGTATGACGGACGCACCAAAACCGGATAACCCACGCGGTTAATGAACTCCTTCACATCTTCGAGGTTAGTAAGTTCCTGCCATGCCGGCTGGTCGATACCCAACTGGTCGAGCATACGAGAGAACTTATCGCGGTTCTCGGCACGGTCGATGCTGACAGGTGATGTTCCCAAAACAGGAACCGACTGTCGATAGAGCTTCATCGCCAAGTTATTAGGGATCTGTCCACCTACCGACACCACAACGCCACGAGGTTCTTCAAGGTCGATGATATCCATCACACGTTCAAAAGAGAGTTCATCGAAGTACAGGCGGTCGCACATATCGTAGTCGGTAGATACCGTCTCAGGGTTGTAGTTAATCATGATGGACTTATAACCCAACTTGCGAGCTGTCTGCGTAGCGTTCACAGAGCACCAGTCGAACTCAACTGACGAACCGATGCGGTAAGCACCAGAACCCAGCACAACAACAGACTTTTCATTATGATAATAACGAACGTCGTAGCCATTGGTGCCATAAGTCAGATATAGATAGTTTGTCAGGTCAGGATGCTCGGAAGCAACCGTATTGATACGCTTCACAGCAGGCAGGATGCCTAATGCCTTACGACGGGCACGTACCTCCAAGTTCTCCTTTTCATAAGTAGAACCTGTTGGGTGGAGGATAAAGCGTGCAATCTGGAAGTCTGAGAAGCCCAAGCGCTTTGCCTCTCGCAGCTCATCAGCAGGCAGGTCTTCCAACTTGTTATATCCCTCCAGCTTTTTCATATAATCCACCACATTCTTCATACGGCTCAGGAACCAAGGATCAATCTTTGTCAGTTCCTCAACTCGCTCAACAGTGTAGCCTTGCTCGAATGCCACTGCGATAGCGAAGATACGCAAGTCGGTAGGGTTAGCCAACTCCTTGTCAAGATCATCGAACTGTACATTATTGCCCACGAAGCCATGCATGCCCTGGCCTATCATACGCAAGCCCTTCTGGATAACCTCCTCGAAGCAACGGCCGATAGACATGATTTCACCCACTGACTTCATACTACTGCCGATCTCACGGCTTACGGTTGCAAATTTGGTAAGGTCCCAACGAGGAATCTTACAAATGAGGTAATCCAATTGAGGAGCCTCGTATGCAGAATTAGGCGTACCCATCTCGCCAATCTGGTCGAGGGTATAGCCCAATGCTATCTTGGCAGCCACGAAAGCCAAAGGATAGCCCGTAGCTTTTGAAGCTAACGCAGATGAGCGACTCAGACGGGCATTCACTTCAATCACTCTATAGTCGTTTGTCTCAGCATTAAAGGCAAACTGAATGTTGCACTCGCCCACGATGTTCAAATGACGAACGCAATTCACAGACAAATCCTGCAGCATCTTGGTCTGCTCGTCTTTCAGTGAACAGATAGGAGCTACCACAATGCTCTCGCCTGTATGGATACCCAGTGGATCTACATTCTCCATAGTAGCAACGGTGAAGCAGTGGTCATTGGCATCTCGAATCACCTCAAATTCGATTTCCTTCCAGCCCTTCAGCGACTCTTCTACCAGAATCTGACTGCTAAAGGTAAAGGCACTCTCTGCCAATGTCATGAACTCCTCTTCATTCTGGCAAATACCACTACCCTGTCCACCTAAAGCATAGGCAGAACGAATCATAATGGGGAAGCCGATCTCCTCGGCAGCCTTGAGCGCCTCACGCATATTATTCACCGCATGACTCTTCGGCGTCTTCATAGGAATCTTATCCAGCTCCTTAACGAACAGGTCACGGTCTTCCGTATTCATGATTGCTTCTACAGAAGTACCCAAAACCTGCACACCGTATTTCTCCAAAATACCTTTCTTAAACAAGTCAGTTCCGCAGTTCAGAGCTGTCTGACCACCGAAAGCCAAGAGGATACCATCGGGGCGTTCCTTCTCAATCACACGAGTCACAAAATCAGTAGTGATAGGCAGGAAATAAACCTTATCAGCAATACCCTCCGATGTCTGGATAGTAGCAATATTAGGGTTAATCAGCACAGAGCTGATGCCTTCCTCTCGCAATGCCTTCAGAGCCTGAGAGCCAGAATAGTCAAACTCGCCTGCCTGGCCAATCTTCAGTGCGCCAGATCCCAATACCAAAACCTTTTTCAAATTCTGTTTCATAATGCTATATTGTTATTTCTATTTTCAGTAAAAAAAAACGCTGCCTCCTACAACGGAAACAGCGTCATATCATTGGTTCATTATCACTCGTATGTTGTGAAACGTGTACTTGCATCTTTTTCTGTATTTCAAAATACTGTGCAAAGTAACAAAAGTTTTTTCAAACGTGCAAATATATGAGGCAAAATCCCAGTACAAAAATTACACCATATTATATATATATAAACATGCGAATAAAATTATCAAAAGTACACATACATGAGAAGGCAGATTGGAAAGAAGGCAAGATATTAGACAGAGGTAAAAAAGAAAAAACAAGCGAATTGAAAAAAAAGGTGAAATAATTTGCAGATTTGTTTAAAAAGATTTAAGTTTGTGAGGTGATTTTGGGTCATAACAGTGCAATTACGGCGGTAATTGTGCAGTAACATCTTGGGAATAAGGGGAATATGCGCCATAAAAGCGCCTTGTAACAAGTGCCTAAGAATGTACTGAATCACTAGTTGACAGAAAAGAATGAGATAAAAGGAATGTTTATATAGAAAAGTTTTACATTAACTTAAATTTTTTTTATTATGAATGACATTAAATTTTGGAAAAGGACCTTCGTTTGCGGAGCTTCCCTGCTCCTGATCGCCGCAAGTCCAGCAATGG
>OMSH01000163.1 GCA_900313715.1 uncultured Prevotellaceae bacterium | reverse complement strand
TGAATCTGGTCGAACATATCATCAAGGTTACCATAGAAATAGCCCTTCTGATGTGGGTTCTCACCATAACGCAATACCTTGCGTACATCCTGAGTAACACGGAAAGCCGAACCTTCACCACCATCAAACCAGTTGAAGATAGCACTGTCATAATGGCTGCTTACGCCAAAGGCGTCTTTTGCCAAAAGGCGGCGCTCCTCGAGAGTGGTCTGTGCGCCATTCTCCATGAGGATGTCCTTCAAAGTTGCATACTGTGCCTGACTTGCCACAATTACAACGTCCTTATAGTTCTTGGCCGCAGCCCTTATCAAGCTGATGCCACCTATGTCTATTTTCTCTATAATCTGCTGAGGTTCTGCACCACTGGCTACTGTAGCCTCAAATGGGTAGAGGTCAACAATCACAAGGTCAATCTCAGGAATTTCATATTTACCCATCTGCTCAATGTCCTGCTCCACATCACGGCGTCCCAGGATACCCCCAAACACTTTAGGATGCAATGTCTTTACCCTACCTCCAAGAATACTTGGATAAGAAGTAAGGTCTTCCACTGCCTGACATTCAAATCCTAAACCTTCGATGAACTGTCGTGTACCTCCTGTTGACAGGAACTGTACTCCTTCTTCGTGCAACTTCGTAATAATCTCGTCCAAACCTTCTTTGTGATAGACAGATATCAAAGCTGTCTTGATTTTCTTAGCGTCTGCCATAGTCGCAATATTATTTAAGTTATTAATTTCAATGACAATATTGGGTTGCAAAGTTACGAATAATTATTGATACATCTGTCTAATTATTCCTTAAATAGTAATAAAAAAAGCCTCCCCTGTGAGAGGGAGGCACTTTGAAATAAATCATTTATGATTTACCAAACATTCACGAACTGTCAAAAGACAGCAAGTATATCTTTCCTCATGTGGGAGGAAAGCTGGTATATTACCATACGTTCACGCGCTTCTCTGGAGCGATGTACATAGGATCGCTTTCGGTAATATTAAACGCCTCGTACCATGAGTCGAGCTGAGGCATAGTACCATTTACACGCCACTTGCCCAAAGCATGAGGATCGCTCTTAGTACGGTTGCGAATCTCAGCCTCAGTGATATTCTGTCCCCAAACGGTTGCGAAAGCTATATAGAAACGCTGTTCAGGAGTGAAACCGTCCTTTACTGGCAGTGGGTTGTCCTTGGTTGCATTCTTGAATGCCTGGAAAGCAATCTTCAAGCCACCATGATCGGCAATGTTCTCACCCTGTGTCAGGCTACCATTGCCATATACGCCAGGAGCCACCTCGATGTTGTTGTAGAAGTCGATGATAACCTGAGCACGCTCCTTGAACTTCTCAGCATCAGCCTCTTCCCACCAGTCTTTCAGGTTACCGTCCTTGTCGTACTGACGACCCTGATCATCGAATCCGTGAGTCATTTCATGACCAATCACCACACCGATAGCGCCATAGTTGAAGGCATCGTCAGCATTCATGTCGAAGAACGGATACTGCAGAATACCAGCAGGGAAGCAAATCTCGTTGGTAGTTGGGTTATAATAAGCATTCACGGTCTGAGGAGTCATCCCCCACTCAGTACGGTCAACTGGCTTGCCATAGCGAGACATCATGTCAGCATAGTACCACTGAGTTGCACGCTTCATATTCTCATAATAAGAATCATTCTTGATTTCCAAGGTTGAATAGTCTTTCCACTTGTCTGGATAACCAATCTTCACGGTGAAGGTAGAAAGCTTCTCCAAAGCTCTAGCCTTCGTTGCATCGCTCATCCAATCGAGGTTCTGGATACGCTCACCCAGAGCCTTCTGCAAGTTGCCAACCAACTCGGTCATACGAGTCTTGGCCTCAGCTGGGAAATACTTCTCAACATACATCTGACCTACAGCTTCGCCCAACACACTGCCAACAACGTTTACGGCACGCTTCCAACGAGGTTGCTGTTCCTGTACGCCACGCATGGTACGGCTATAGAAATCGAAGTTCTGTGCCTCGATCTCATCGCTCAATGAAGATGCAGCATCGTCAATCAACTTCCACTGGAGGTAGATACGCTGTTTGTCGATAGGCAGAGTAGCAATTACATCAGCACTTTCCTTCAGAGAGTTAGGCTGACCAACGATGATTTCCTTCACATCCTTCAAGCCAAAGCCATTCAGATAGGTATCCCATTCGAATGAAGGATAATCGTTCTTCAGCTGTTCCATGCTCATCTTGTTGTAGTTGGCCTCAGGGTCACGCAGTTCTACGTTGCTGCGGAAAGCCTTTGCCAAACGGGTTTCGACTTCCAT
>OMSH01000132.1 GCA_900313715.1 uncultured Prevotellaceae bacterium | reverse complement strand
TGCAGATGGCCATACGGCTGATATTGATTTAATGCACACATATTACCGTACTAGCTATGTGGAGACCGATGAGTTTCAGCTGGCTGCTAAACCATTTATTGACGGGGCTTTCCAGTTTGTGATGATTCTTCCTAAAGAAGGAGTGGATGCAGCTAAGGCCATCCCTGCAGTATTTAATTATGAGCAATGTACAAATATGGGAAGCAAAACAGTAGATTTGGAACTATATTTACCTAAGTTTACATCAGAATATGTCGAGGACAGACTATTCCCTTATATGGCTAACATCAATCCTTCATTGAAGTTCCTGAGGGATGATATGAAATTTCTTGAAGATATCAATGAAAATACAGAATTGAAAGCTATGCAAAAGACTTTCTTCCTCGTTGATGAAGAAGGGGCCGAAGCCGCTGCTGTGACTGACATTATGGAGGTTACTTCTGCTCTTCCCTTGCAAGTAGAGAAAGCTTATATGCGTCTTGACCACCCATTCTTCTATGCCATTGTAGAGAGCAAAACCCAGTGCCCGTTATTCATTGGGTACTATGGTAACTGACGCTTATGTTCTGGATAGAAAAAGTCCGATGGACATTATTGTCTATCGGACTTTAGGTTTGATTGTAAGGATGGAGAGTGTTTACTCACCTAACTGCTTCTTAGCAGCATTGGCAGCATCGTCAATAGCTTGCTTTGCAGCGTCCTTTGCAGCGTTGGTAACCTCATCTGCCTTGTCCTTTGCAGCTTGCTTCAGATCTTCGCCTGCCTGCTTAGCAGCATCCTTAGCTGCATCGATTACCTCTACAGCCTTGTCGGCTGCAGCCTCAGAAGCTGCAGCAGCTACTGCTGCAACAGAGTCTTTCAATTGCTGCTCGTTCTTTGTAGCTTCTTCGTTGTTTGTTTTGTTACCTCCGCAAGATGCGAAAGATACAGCCATAATGGCTGCTACCATAAATGCAATCTTTTTCATAGTTTACTTACTTTAAAAAAACTAATAACTAATGTTTTACCTGTGTCTATGAGTGAAGGGGAAATACCCCCTCGCTCAAAAACGGTGCAAAATTACTAAAAGTTGAGAGCTGAACAAAATAAACTTGTCTGTTTTTTTTGCTAAGACGAATTAATTTCTCTAATGATATGTTATCTTTTTATATACGTTGTTCACCAATAGTAGGAAAAAAAATAATTTTGTAGTACTTTTGTGCTCATATTAGATAAATATGACAGACGAGCAAATATTTCAAGACAAGAAGGCTGTTTACTACACGCTGGGATGTAAGCTGAATTTCTCGGAAACGGCAACGATTAACAAGTTGCTGCAAGATGCTGGCATCAGGAATGCGCGCAGGGGAGAGGAGCCTGATGTATGTATCGTAAATACCTGTTCGGTGACCGAGGTGGCTGATCGTAAATGTCGTCAGGCTATACATCGTCTGCACAAGCAACATCCTCATGCATTCATGGTTGTGATGGGATGTTATGCACAGCTGAAGCCACAGACGGTGGCAAGTATACCAGGCGTAGATGTTGTGCTGGGCGCTGAGCAGAAGAAAGACCTACTTAATTATTTGGGAGACTTGACTAAGAAGACCGAGAGGGGCGAGGCTTTCACTTCGGCATTGAAGGATATCCGTTCGTTTGCACCATCGTGCTCACGTGGTAATCGTACCCGTTATTTCCTGAAGGTGCAAGATGGCTGCAACTATTTCTGTACTTACTGTACCATACCTTTTGCTCGTGGCAGAAGTCGCAATGGCAGCATTGCCTCACTGGTGGAAGATGCGCGCAAGGCTGCTCTTGAAGGGGGCAAGGAGATTGTAATTACGGGAGTAAACATAGGTGATTTCGGGCGAACTACAGGCGAGAGTTTCCTTGATTTAATCAAGGCTTTGGACGAAGTAGAGGGTATTGAACGCTATCGTATTTCTTCAATAGAGCCAGACTTGCTATCGGATGAAATTATCGACTTCGTGGCTCATTCCAAACATTTTATGCCGCATTTTCATATCCCTCTTCAATCGGGATGTGATGAGGTGCTGAAACTGATGCATCGCCACTATGACAGGGCTTTGTTTGCCCATAAGATAGAGCGTATCAAACAACTGATGCCTAATTGCTTCATTGGCGTAGATGTTATGGTGGGCACGCGAGGTGAGATGGATGAATATTTTGAGGATTCCTATCAGTTTATTAAGGGACTGGATGTGACTCAGCTGCATGTGTTCAGCTATTCTGAACGACCTGGAACGAAGGCTTTGCAGATTGATTATGCAGTGCCTCCACAGGTAAAACATGAGCGAAGTCAACGCTTGTTGGATCTCTCTGAAGAGAAAACTCATGCTTTCTATCACTCTTTTGTTGGACAAACAATGCCTGTGTTGTTAGAGAAACCGAAGACCGGCCAGCCCATGCATGGGTTTACACCTAATTATATACGTGTGGAAGTGGCGAACAGACCAGAATTGGATAATCACATTGTGATGGTTCATCTGGGGGAAATGAATGAGGCTGGAGATGCTTTAAAGGGAGAGCTATATGGATAAAGTAGCCATCGTGATATTAAGCTGGAACGGTAGTCAGATGCTCAGATCTTTCTTGCCGTCGGTGTTAAAATATACTGAGGAAGAGGCTGCTGTTTATGTGGCCGATAATGGTTCGGAAGATAATACATTAGAGGTGCTGGCTACTTCATTTCCTTCGGTCAAGGTCATTCCACTCGATAAGAACTATGGCTTTGCTGAAGGCTATAACCGTGCCTTACAAGAGGTGAAGGCTGACTATGTGGTGTTGTTGAACTCTGATGTGGAGGTGAAAGACCGGTGGCTCACGCCTTTGGTGGCGTTCATGGATGCTCACCCTGAAGTGGCGGCTTGTCAGCCAAAGATAAAAAGTTGGCGAGAGCCCAAGAACTTTGAGTATGCAGGAGCTGCTGGCGGTTTCGTGGATTGCTATGGCTATCCTTTTTGTAGGGGGCGTATCTTTAACTCCGTAGAGGAAGACCATGGGCAATATGATACCCCTATGAAAGTGTTTTGGGCTACAGGTGCATGTCTTTTTATCCGCTTGCAAGACTATCGTGAGGCAGGAGGTTTGGATGCTCGCTTCTTTGCCCACATGGAGGAAATCGACCTTTGCTGGCGACTTAATGCCAGGGGTAGAGAGGTGTGGTGCATACCAGAGAGTACTGTCTATCACGTGGGGGCTGCTACTTTGAAACGCGAGAACCCACACAAGACCTTCCTCAATTTTCGCAACAATCTCTTGATGCTTTACAAAAATCTGCCTGATAACGAGTTGCATCGTGTGATGCATTGGCGAACCTTTCTTGACTACTCTGCCGTTCTGTCTTTTGTTCTTAAAGGACAGTTCGCTAATGCCCAAGCTGTCTTTCAGGCCCGTAAGGCTTATCATCGTCTTCGTCCCAGTTTCTTCATCTCGCGTAACCTTAATATGCTGGCAAGGGTTGAACATCCTGCCCAAACGTGTTGGATGAAATGCCTACTCTGGGCTTACTATGTCCAAAAAAAACATACCTTCGCCAAGTTGTTTTGAGTCGCCTTATTCATCCGAATAATGTTTACTGGGTGTTCCAGTGTCGGTAACACCCAGTTCCCAATATGGGAACGACCAGTTCTCTACTTCGGAACGAGCAGTTCCCTACTTCGGAACAGACTGTTCCCAACTTCGAAACAGACTGTTCCCAACTTGGGAACAAGTGGGAAACAATATCTCGACAATAAGGAGATGTATTACTTGTCCATTTTGGAAGTGCACTTGCTTGTTACGGCAAAACTAGATGGATAGCGGAGCTGCTGATAGCTGCTCCCAAAGGAGGGTTGAGTTTCTCCAACAGAATATCTACAGAAATGACGGTGGGGAAATCGTGCAAAATACGATGGGCAATGCGTCCAGCCACATATTCCAAAAGATTGGAACGTTGTTGCATCTCTACCTTGACCACTTGATAGACCTCAGCATAGTTTACAGTATCGTGCACGTTATCTGTCTGCATCGCCTTGCTGATGTCCACCGATAGTGTGAGGGTGACTACATATTCATTGCCCACCACGGCTTCTTGGGGAAGAAGTCCGTGGTAAGCAAAGAAATGCATGCCTTTTAAGATGATTTCACTCTTCATAAGCATCAGTCTCTTCCTGAATTCTCAATCATACTGATAATCTTGTTGTTCAGAATGTCAGCCTGCAACAAATCCTCTAAGGTGAGATGCATGCGATAACGCCAGTAGTGTTTCACAATGGCAGGAATGTTAATTCGTTCATCCTGTCCATCAGGCAAACGAACCTCACCGTCAATAGATAGCCAATCTTGCAATGATGGTACGCAGAGCATTGACTTGCCTTGCAAATGGGCGTCAATTATCTCCTCGCAAATCTGTGGTGTAGCCGCAGAAGGTGCAAACCCCGATCTACCCATCATCACATTGTAGTAACGCTGTGTAATCTGTGGGTCTTCTTCCCACCAGCCACGCAACGTGGACATATCGTGGGTGGAGATGGTGCACACTGAACGATATGGATAATGCTGAGGATTGCCAAATTCTATGCCAAGCTCCTTAGGCATACGCTGGATCTCTAAAGAGAGAATACGTAAATCATTCATTACTGATGGTACACAATCGGGTATCATACCTAAATCTTCACCACATACCAACATATTGGTACACTGGGTGAGTTGAGGCAACTTCTTCATTGCCTGTTCACGCCAGAACTCGTTGTGACGCTGATAATAATAGTGGTTATAGAGATTGGTGAATGCCTGCTTGTCGGATTCACTTAATGTCTGGTAGATATAGTCGTTCTGTACGCTGATGCGAGGATGGAAGCGGTTGGCATCGTGACGGTCACGCAAGAATAGTACGTCGCTGATAAGACTATAAAGCCCTTCGCGGATCTTTGCGCTGTTCTTGTCCGTTTTGCCCATAAAGTGAGCTTCTACCTGACGTTGGGTAGCATACTCTGGCTTCATGTCATATACCTCGTAAGTGTCGGTGGATTGCAGGAATGTCTGCTTCACATAGTCCGTATGCTCTCCAAATAATTCTTCCAAGAAACGCTCATGAATATATGGTTTAGTGAAGAATCTTTCGTTGAATCGCAGGCCAAAGCTTTCAATTTCCTCTTTCGTCATCGGTAATGATGGCACAAATTGTCCAAGTAAGCCGTGAACGGCATGACTTGGCATTTCCCAGATACGGAAGAAGCCCAAGATGTGGTCAATTCGGTAAGCATCGAAATATTCACTCATCTTGCGGAAACGACGCATCCACCAGGCGTAGTTGTCTTTCTCCATAACGTCCCAATTGTAGGTCGGGAAGCCCCAGTTCTGACCATTTGCTGAGAAATCATCAGGTGGCGCACCTGCCTGTCCGTTAAGGTTGAAGTAATATGGTTCTGTCCATGCTTCCACGCTATTGCGACTGATGCCAATAGGAATATCACCTTTCAGTACTACTCCCTGTTTGCGGGCATATTTGCTGACAGCTGCCAACTGACGGTCAAGGTGGTATTGTATAAAATAGTAAATGGCTATCTTTGGGAAAATCTTGCTGTCGCTGCTGCAGAGCTTAGCTATTTCTTCAGCATCATATTTTTGGTACTTAGGCCATTCACGGAAGTTAGGTGTACCATATTTATCGCGTAGGTAACTGAAAGCAGCATAAGGAATCAGCCAGTTCTGGTTGTTGAGGAAGAAAGTGCCAAAGTCAATCGATTGCATGGTAGTTTCACCATCTTGCTCGAACAACTGCTTGAAATAATCCCACTTGGCCTTGTTCACTGCCTCATAGTCCACCTGTGGCAACTTATTCAGTTTTGCCTTCTGCTTGTTGAAGCTGGCCTGTTTCTTGGCATCCTTTAACTCACCCATCTGACGTAAGTCAGCATACATAGGATGAATTGCGTAGATGGAGATGCTGTTATAAGGATAAGAGTCTGTCCATGTCTTGGTAATAGTGGTGTCGTAGATAGGTAAAATCTGCACCATTTTCTGGCGTGTCTTAGCAGCCCAGTCAACCATCAGTTTCAGGTCGCCGAAGTCGCCAACACCGAAACTTCCTTCAGAACGTAGGGAGAAAACTGGCACAGCTATGCCGGCACCTTTCCACGGAAGCTGGTTGAACACAGCAAAGCGGTCGCTATAGACGATGGTTCCCTTCTCTTCCAGTTCTGGCTCTGTCAGCAGGCGGTTAGGATTATCTTCCCATCCAAGGAACTTTTTTGACTTAATATCCACCAGCACGAACTTATACTCAATGGGAAAATGCAGCTTGTTGATATCCACTTCTAATTGCCATTCGGGGTAGTAGGTGTCGCTCATTACCATCGCCTTGTCTGGATCCCAATTGCCGAAAACTTCCTGATTGCCACAGATGGCAAGGCGAATGCTGGGTTTCGTAGGCATATAAGCCTTGATGACAACGCTACGAGCTGGGGTTGGTAATCCTTGGCTACGTTTGCTATGTGCTGTCCATGCTTCGGTAAAGGCCGATGAATACATAAAGCTGTCTTCAGGCATATCCTTCCAGCTATCCATCAACGTATAAACTTTGCCTTTCAGGTTATGAGCATGAAGTACCCTTGGAAAGGCATGCCATTCCTCACGTACGATTTCCTTGCCTCGTCCAATCAGATAACGATATTTGATCAACTTGGTAGAACTTACCACTACTTCCATCTCAGCAGACCATCTGATGCCGTCTGTTGTGGTAAGGGCAACAGCATGCTCCGCCTTGTCATTACCCAGTTCGGGCATATTGCCCACAACTCTAACTTCCTCGCCCCAATGGGTGCGATATTCGATATTAAATTTAAGAATCATATGACACAATAGCTACAATTAATTATGCAATTATATTAATTTTTTTGCATAATCTTGTAGCTATTGCGAAGATATTTTATTATGTATGTGAAAAAAAACGAAAAAAGAGGGTTATCCGCATCTGGAAGCGCCACATGTGGTACAAATCAGGCAACCTTCTTGATACACCAACGTCTCATTGCCACAATTAGGACACTTCTGACCTTTAGCTGCTGTACCATCGGCGATGTATTTCTTCAAGGCTCTTTCCACACCATTTTTCCAAGTATTGATGTTCTCGCTATCCAACTCCAGCTGACCAACGAGGCGGATGACACGGTCGATAGGCATACGATAGCGTAATACACTGGAAATGAGTTTTGCGTAATTCCAATATTCCTTGTTGAACTTCTCGGAGAGACCTTCTATTGTCACCTTGTACCCACGCTTGTTTTCAAACTGGAAGTCATATCGTTTGTTGCCGTTTTCATCCACATTCTTGATGATATAACCACGTGAGATGTTTTTGGGTAACATGATACCCTCATCGTCATCCAACACACCAGTAAAGATTTCGTATGGATAGCCATCGAGCAAGCCAACGAATGCTACCCATTTTTCCTTGTTGTTTTGGAATTTCACCACATCGGCTTCCAGTATCTTCGGGCGAACCTCTACAACTGCAGGTTGCACGCATGGTACTTCTTTCTTGTCTTCTTTTTCTTCTTTCTTAGTAGAAAGCAACACGCCAGCTCGTGAGCCGTCACGATAGACTGTACATCCTTTGCATCCACAACGCCATGCTTCCACATAGAGGTTGTTCACCAATGCTTCATCAACGTTATTAGGCAGGTTGATGGTAACACTGATGCTGTGGTCCACCCACTTTTGTATGCGTCCTTGCATCCTCACTTTCTGTAACCAGTCGATGTCATTTGAGGTAGCTTTATAATAAGGTGACTTTTCCACCAAAGCGTCCAACTCCTCTTGCGAGTATCGCTTATCAGTGTCATAGCCGTTCACTTTCATCCAAGTCTTGAACTTAGGATGGAACACGATGTATTCCTCAAAAGCATCGCCAGTCTCATCCACAAAGTCAACATGTACGTTGTTGTCATTGGGATTCACCTTGCGTCGACGCTTATATACAGGCATGAACACAGGCTCAATACCAGAAGAGGTTTGTGTCATAAGACTGGTGGTTCCCGTGGGGGCGATGGTTAGACAAGCTATGTTGCGTCGTCCATATAGTTTCATGTCCTCATAGAGGGTTGGGTCAGCTTCAGCCAAGCGTTTTATAAATGGGTTGTTTTCCTCGCGTTTGTAGTCGTAAATCCCAAAGGCACCACGTTCCTTGGCCATCTCAACGGATGAACGGTAGGCACTGAGTGCCAATGTTTGTTGTACCTGCACAGAGAAAGCTATTGCCTCTTCGGTACCATATCGCAACCCCATAGCTGCTATCATATCACCTTCGGCGGTAATGCCTACACCCGTGCGACGTCCTATGCCACTCTTCTTATATATCTTTTCCCACAACTCCAACTCGGTGTGCTTCACATTTTCATCCTCTGGGTCGCTCTTTACTTTTTGCAGAATCAGTTCTATCTTCTCTAGCTCTAGGTCGATAATGTCGTCCATAATGCGTTGCGCCAGCTGCACATGCTTTTTGAATAACTCAAAATCGAAATATGCATCTTTTGTGAATGGGTTCACCACATACGAGTACAAGTTGATAGCCAACAGACGGCAAGAATCGTAAGGACACAAAGGAATTTCACCACATGGGTTGGTAGCTACCGTGCGGAAGCCTAAGTCGGCGTAGCAGTCAGGTATTGACTCACGTAGAATGGTGTCCCAGAACAATACGCCAGGCTCAGCTGATTGCCATGCATTGTGTACTATTTTTTTCCACAAGTCGCTGGCAACTATCTCTTTTTTTACCTTGGGTGCATCACTGTCAATTGGGTATTGTTGTATGTAAGGCTTGCCATCAACGGCAGCTTGCATGAATCCATCGTCAATTTTAACAGAAACATTGGCACCTGTGACTTTCCCTTCTGTCATCTTGGCATCGATGAAAGCCTCTGCATCTGGGTGCTTGATAGCTACAGTCAGCATCAGAGCACCACGTCGTCCGTCTTGTGCCACCTCACGGGTAGAGTTGGAGTAACGCTCCATGAAAGGTACGAGACCTGTAGATGTCAAGGCTGAGTTTTTTACAGGAGAACCTTTCGGACGTATGTGTGACAGATCGTGCCCCACACCACCACGGCGTTTCATCAGTTGCACCTGTTCCTCGTCAATCTTGAAAATAGCGCCATAAGAATCAGCCTCTCCATCAATGCCTACCACGAAGCAATTGGATAATGACGCAACCTGAAAATCGTTTCCAATGCCTGTCATCGGACTGCCTTGTGGCACAATGTATTTGAAATGATCCATCAGGTCATGCAGCTCTTGAGCGTCGAGTGGGTTGGGATACTTCTTCTCTATGCGAGCCAGCTCATTGGCGATACGCCAATGCATGTCCTCAGGCGATTCTTCGTAGATGTTGCCAAATGAGTCTTTTACGGCATACTTGTTTACCCAGACGCGGGCAGCGAGTTCATCTCCTTCGAAGTATTTCAACGATGCTTCGAAAGCTTGATCGTAGGTGTATGTTTTTTTCTCCACGGTGTTAGCTTAGAAATAAAAAATATGTTATTTGTTTTTTAATGCGATGCGGATTTCTTCCATCTCTTCATGGAAGTTTTTGTCAACCTCTTCCCTTTCCTTGACGGTCTTGCAGGCATGCAACACGGTAGCGTGGTCTCTGTTGCCGATGAGCTTACCTATGCGAGCAGTAGAGAAATCGGTATTGTCTTTAGCCAAGAACATAGCTATTTGTCTTGCCAGCACTACTTCTTGTTTGCGTGACTTGGTCTGTATAGAGGCCAACTCTAATCCGTAGTGTTTGCACACTGTCTCTAAAATATCGTCGATGGTAACTTCTTTCTCTTCCACATAAGACAGCTTTCTTACCGTCTGACGGGCCAGCTCCATGTCGATATCCTTATTAAAAATAGTGGCTTGTGCCATCATAGAAATAGCAATGCCTTCCAAGTCTCTAACACTACCAGTAACATGCTCTGCAATATAGTCAATCACGCAATCTGGAAAATTCAGACCGTCACGTTGCACCTTGCTACGGAGAATATCCTTGCGTAGGTCAAGCGAAGGTTTTTCCAACTCTGCTACCATGCCCCATTTGAAACGGGTAATCAAACGGTCTTCCATACCTTGTAGCAACATAGGGGCCCTGTCGGCAGTCATCACCAACTGTTTCCCATTCTGATGAAGCTGGTTGAATATGTAGAAGAATGTGTTTTGTGTTGCTGTATTTCCTGCAATCTCTTGCATGTCATCTATAATCAGCACATCAATGGTCTGATAGAAATTTATGAAATCGTTTAATGTGTTGTTCCTAATAGAATCTGTGTACTGCACTTTGAAGAGATGTGCTGACACATACAACACGCGAGCCGTTGGGTTCAGTTCCTTCACCTTTAATCCAATGGCATTAGCCAAGTGCGTCTTACCCACACCTGAGGTTCCATAAATAAAATAAGGATTGAACGTCTTGCCCGGTTTTTTTGCTACCGCCTCAGCCACGCTGCGAGCCAGTTTGTTACTCATACCTTCGATAAATGTATCGAAGTTGCATTCAGGATTCAATTGTGGATTCAACTCGCTGACGACACCCTGTGGTAAACCCTTATTGACAATTGACTTAGGGGGCTGAGGCAAAATGGTACGTTTTGACGATTCTAAATCAACGGTAGTATGAGTGTCTTGAATCACCATTACCTGATACTCTAGGTTGGTACCTTCGCCAAAGTACTTATACAGCACCTTACGCATCAAATCAATGAACTGCTCTTCCAAGAACTCATAGTAGTACTGGCTTGGGACACTGATGTGCAAGGTATTGTTCTCGTACCCCAATGGAACTATGGGAGCAAACCACGTCTGATATATCTGCTCAGAGACATTATCCTTGATGACTTGCATGCATTTTGACCATTGAGCGGCAAAATCTACACGTTGATTTATATGTTCACCTTGATTTGTCATTTGCTTTTTTCACGACTACAAAATTGAGAATCTTATTTTAAAAAAACAAATGATTTTTTTCTTGGCAAATTGGACAATATTACAAAATACTATTTTTCAGTAATTTGTGGTTTGTGCTTTTGTGATAGGTTTATTTTATTCATTTGTATTTTAATAATGTCTTGATTTGTATAAACTTAATAATTGATTTTGTAAATATGTGTTGTTTAATTATAGGCTTTCTTGTCATTTAGGAATATGCCTATAATATTTAAGTTTGCAACCATTTTCACAGTCCTACAAAAAAACTTTTCTATTTAGACAAAATCTAAACTATGGTTTTTGTGCCTTATCTTTTTTTCCAAAAACAGAGAAATGGACGTAGCGTTTTGGATGTGCTTGTAGGTCGTTCAGTAGGCTTGAAGCATTTATCGCCGTTTGGTTCAAATTATTGTATAAAGAAGGGTCGTTTAGTAGTAATCCTATAGTATTATCCTTACGTTCTAGCTTGGCAGTAATTTCCTGTACATGGGCCAGGGTTTCATCCACTTTGCCCATCGTAGCAGCATAGTCGATTTGTTTGAGATTACTACTGATGGCTACAAAATTGTCGCCTATCACGTTCAGTTTGCCTGTTAGTTGTGGAATTTCCTCACGCATCATACGCTCCAATTGGCGGCTATTGTTGTTGAGGCTCGCCGTAAGGCTTTCTATGTTGTGTAAGGTTGCGGGTATGGCAGGATCTGCCAATATGTTGTTTAGCGACACCATGATTGAGTCAAGTTTAGGAAGCATTTTTTCCAGTGTGGGAATCATAGCAGCTGCTTTGCCTAAAGCACCTTCATTCATACTACCAATGATGGTATCTCCATACGCTACTTTTTCACGTGGGTTATTGGCCAAAAGCAGGTTTAGTTTTACTGAACCCAACAAGTCGCTTTGCAATTCAGCCGTAGAACCTTTAGGAATACGCAAAGAAGGATCCACGTCAATTTCTGCTACCACATTACCAGGGTGTACATAGTCGTATTCCAAATTACTCACAATTCCCACCTTGAAGCCATCGGCAAAAACAGGGCTTGATTTAGTCAGTCCGTTAATGTCCTCAAACTGAACGTAGAAATGCCTGGTGGGCTTGAAAAGACTTATGCCTTTCAGGTAGTTGATTCCATATATTAATAAAAACAATGCAATGACGCCTGCAATACCTATCTTTACTTCCTTATTGAATCCTTTCATAATCGTCTGTTTTTTATTTCTTGTTTTGTAAAAACTCATTGATGGCTTCGTTCACGTTTACTTTCTTGTCGTTTTTGAAAGCAATGATAAAGGCATCCTTGAATTTTGATGTTACTGTCTTTAGTTTACTTCGTACCGTGTTATAGTCGGTAGAAGCACCGTACGTATATTTATATGTACCATTCTCTATATAATAATCTACTGGTTGCAGTCCTTTCAGACGTTTATCATTGTTTGCCAACTTCGATGAAGCGGTAAGGAACTGAATCTTGAACACGGGGGCATTACTTTTAGTGGTAGCTTTTGCCTGCTCCTTTTCTGGCGTAGTTTTTGCCTGCCCTTTTGTTTGTGTAGCCTTGGAAGTAGCTCCTTGTGTCGGAGTTGTCTTAGTTGGTGCTTGAGTATTATCTCTCTTGGCTTGAGTCGGTTGAACATTAGCAATAGGTCTCACTTCTTCATCGTCAGCTACAGTAGATGGTGGTGCATTTTGGGTACTTGCCTCACGTGCCTGTTGTTCAGTTTTGTAAGCCAGGAAGGCGTTGAAGATGCTGTTTGCCATCGAGGTACTACCCTCGTTGCTAGAGAGGTATTTCTCCTCTGCTGGAGTAGAAATAAACCCCAACTCCACCAGTACGCTCGGCATTGAGGTGGCTCTTAATACCAGGAATCCTGCTTGATGGACGCCACTATCTATTCGTTTGCTGTTGTTCTTGAATTGCTGTTGAATCATTGAAGCGAAATGCACGCTCTGTGACATGAATTGGTCCTGCATGAACTCAAAGATGATATATGATTCGGATGAGTTGGGGTCGAATCCAGCATAGCGGGCCTGATAGTCGTCCTCGTATAGGATGACGGCATTCTCACGTTTCGCCACATCCAAGTTGGCGGAACTACGAGCCAAACCTAATGTCCAGGTGGAGGCTCCCCGTGCTGTATGGTTATTGGCCAGAGCATTTGTGTGGATGGAAATAAAAAGATCGGCCTTTGCCTCGTTAGCTATCTCTGCTCTGCGGTTCAAGTTCACAAACACATCTGTCTTACGTGTATAAATCACCTTCACGTCATTACACTTGCTCTCTATCAACTTTCCCAGTTTCAATGCTACATTTAGGTTGATATTCTTCTCCTTGGCAGTCTTTCCCACAGCCCCCGAGTCATGTCCGCCATGTCCGGCATCAATTACTACCACGAAATCCTTGGCACCCGCCGTCAGACAGAAGCAACATAGCAGCCAAAAGAGTCCTAATATGTGTTTTGTTGAAGCCATATCTTAAATTGCACTGCAAATTTAATTCAAAAATACTGAAAACTTGCTTTCTTACTTATGTTTTATCGCTAACATTTGTATTTTTGCACAAAAATTGACTAAAATGGACAATAATACGTTCCCTTATACTATTATTAATAAGTATTATCCTGAAGCAAACCAGCTAAGGTATATTTTACTGACTCATAGCGAAGAGGTGGCTCGGAAGGCATTGCAAGTGGCTGATATGCACCCGGAGTTGTCTCTTGACCGTACCTTCTTGAAGGAAGCTTCTTTGTTGCACGACATTGGTATTATCCTTTGTGATGCCCCGGGCATACAATGCTATGGAACCCATCCTTACATCTGTCACGGTTATTTGGGCGCCGAAATTTTGCGCCAAGAGGGCTATGATCGGCACGCCTTGGTGTGCGAACGACATACAGGTGCTGGTCTCAGCCTTGTGCAAATCAAGGCGCAAAACCTGCCTGTGCCTCGTCATGACATGTTACCCGTAAGTTTGGAGGAGCAAGTCATCTGCTTTGCCGATAAGTTTTTTTCCAAGACACGGCTTACAGAAGAGAAAACTGTTGAGCAGGCACGCAAGAGTCTGCTCAAATTTGGCGAAGAGGGCATAATGCGCTTCGACCAATGGTGCCAGAGATTCCTTTGAGAACTAAAAAACCGTTAAAACTGCAAGATTTATTCATATAATTACTAATTTTGTACGTTTATGGGTCATTGTGACTCAGTGAATAATAAGCTAAACTGTTGAGATTTAAGGCCATCATATTGTTTCTTGCCCTTGTGGCGCTTGCCTCCTATTCGCTGGATACAAGCGCTCAACGTCGCCGTAATGCCCGCGTAGCCCCTCGTAACGCTGAGACTGTGGCCCAAACTTCCGACTTTTTGTCGCTTGACTCTTTAGTCTCCGACTCTTTGATGATTGATTCTTTGGCTCTTGACTCCATCGCTACCAACTCTTTGGCTACCGATAGTGTACCCAAACGTCAGGAAACCATCACAGCTCCCGTCGATTTCGAAGCCACTGACTCCATTGTCTTTACCCAAAATGGCTTTGCCCACCTTTATGGCGAAGGACAGGTATCCTATGAGCAAATAAAACTGACAGCCGATGTCATTACCATGAACATTGACAGCACTACTGTCTTTGCCTACGGTCGCGAGGATTCTTTGGGTACGGTGAAGGGAAAGCCTGTCTTCACGGAGGGGGAGACACCTTATGAAACTAACCAGATACGCTACAACTTCAATAGTAAGAAGGGTATCATCAGTAACATCGTCACTCAGCAAGGTGAGGGGTATGTCATCGGTAATAATGCCAAGAAAGGTGCCAACGATGAGATTTACCTTAAACAGGGTATTTACACTACATGCGACAATCATGATCATCCTCATTTTTATATGCAGATGACCTATGCCAAGGTGCGACCTAAGAAAAATGTGGTGACAGGTCCTGCCTATCTGGTGGTAGAAGATGTGCCGTTGCCTATTGCCGTTCCGTTCTTCTTCTTCCCGTTCAATAGCACCTATTCGTCCGGAATCTTGATGCCTACTTATATGGATGACTCTAATCGAGGCTTTGGTCTTACCAACGGAGGTTATTACTTCGCTATCAGCGACAAGATGGATTTGGCATTACGAGGCGATATTTTCACTAAAGGCTCATGGCGCATTGATGCTACTACCAATTATGTAAAACGTTACCGCTATTCGGGTAATTTTCAGGCTAACTACCAGGTGACTAAGATGGGCGATAAGGGATTGCCTGACTATTCCGAATCCAAGGATTTCAAAATTGTGTGGTCGCACCGTCAGGACTCCAAGGCCAACCCTAACACGACCTTCACGGCCAGTGTGAATTTTTCGACAAGCAGCTATGAAAAGACTAATATCGGTAACCTGTACAACGCCCAGGCGATGGCCCAGAATACCAAGACATCCAGTGTGAGTTATTCGCGCAATTTCCCTGACCAGAAGCTTAATATCTCACTTTCTGCTAACATAGCTCAGACCACGCGTGATTCGTCTATTTCCATCACATTACCTGACCTGAATATTTCTCTTTCCACTATCTTCCCCTTTAAACGCAAACACCCTGTGGGCAGCGAACGGTGGTACGAGAAAATATCCATGCGATATAGCGGACGTTTCTCAGCGAGTATCAACACCAAAGATGACCTCATCTTTAAGAAGAACTATATCAAGGACTGGCGTAACGGTATGAAGCATGAGATACCTGTCAGTGCGACTTTCACTCTGTTTAAGTACTTCAATGTCACGCCTAATTTTAGCTATACCGAACGTTGGTATACCCAAAAGGTCAAGAAAGATTGGGATCCTGTTAACCAGCACGTAATCAATACTGATACCATCTACGGCTTCCATCGTGTCTATAACTATTCGGGTAGCGTTAGTGTCAATACCAAGATTTACGGTATGTATCAGCCTATGTTTATGAAGAAAAAGCAGATACAGATCCGTCACATCATCACTCCAGAGGTGTCAGTAAGTGCCACCCCTGATTTCGGCTCCTCACACTATGGTTACTACGACAGCTATGTGCGTCGTGACCTTAATGGAACACCTCGCGACACCGTAGTCTATTCTTTATATGAGGGTTCCTTGTTTGGTGTGCCTGGTCGGGGCAAGAGCGGTGTGGTAAGTTTCCGACTCAGCAACAATCTCGAAATGAAGTACCGAGACAAGAACGACAGCATCAAGAAGGTGAGTCTTATCGACGAACTTGGTTTTGGCCTTTCTTATAATTTTGCAGCCCAAGTGCGACCGTGGAGCGACCTGTCAATGAACCTCCGTATGCGCCTCACCAAGAACTATACGTTCAGTATGAGTACTTCATTTGCTACCTATGCCTACGAGTTCGACAAAAACGGCAATGTGGTGGTGGGTAATCGTACAGAGTGGTCGTATGGACGTTTTGGTCGCTTTCAAGGCTATGGTACATCATTTAACTATACCCTAAACAACCAAACCTTCCAAAAATTGTTCAGCAAGAAAGACAGGGATGGGGGTAAAGATGATAAGAAAGGGAATCCTGACTTGCCTGATAGCGAGAACGATGATTCCGATTTGGATGACGGTGTCCCACACCCCAAGCGAAAGGTGCAGGCAGCTACCGACAATGATGGCTACCAGAAAGCTAATATCCAGTGGTCGGTCAACCTCAGTACAGGTTTCAATATTCGTGAAGACCGCACTAAGCCCATCAACAAGCGCACCATGCGATATCCATATAAGATTAGCTTGAATGCCTTGAACATCAATGGAAACCTCAAACTTACCAACAAGTGGATCATTAATTTCAACACAGGTTATGACTTCGAAACCAAGAAGATTGTGCAGACCTCATTCAATATCAGTCGTGACCTGCACTGTTTCACTATGACGGCTGCTATCTCTCCTTTTGGGCAGTATAAGTATTACAATTTTACCATACGTGCTACAGCCAGTATCCTGCAAGACCTCAAGTGGGATCAGCGTAGCAATACCCAAAGCAATATTCGTTGGTATTAACAGACGTTTAGTACTTGTAATAAGGTGGTTTAGTACTGGTAAACTATCCGTTTAATACTAGTAAACTACCAAATAATAGGTGCAATGCCATTTTGTTGCAAGTAGTTGTTGGCAAGACTGAAGTGATGATTGCCAAAGAAGCCCCGATAGGCAGAAAGGGGCGAGGGGTGTGCTGAGGTAAGTACCAGATGCTTCTGACGGTTGATGAATGCACCTTTTTTCTGCGCATAACTGCCCCAAAGTATGAATACTACATGTTCTTTCTCTGTATCGATGGTGCGAATCGCAGCATCCGTAAAAGTTTCCCATCCTTTGTTCTGGTGCGAACCTGCTTGATGCTCCCTTACTGTTAGAGTCGCATTGAGTAGCAGTACACCTTGTTGGGCCCAGCGAGTGAGATTACCGCTTGTAGGTACTGGCGCCCCTGTATCATCGTGAATTTCCTTGAAGATATTTACTAAAGACGGAGGAAAGTCTATTCCGTCGTTAACAGAAAAACACAACCCATGCGCTTGTCCTGGCTCATGATAAGGGTCTTGGCCAATAAGTACCACTTTCACTTTGTCAAAAGGACAAAGGTTGAAAGCATTGAAGATGAGCTTCCCTGGGGGATAGATACGATATTGTTGGTATTCCGAACGTACAAAATTTGTGAGCTGTTCGAAATAAGGTTTATCGAACTCGGGTTGCAGCCTAACCTTCCAACTATCTTCTATTTGTACGTTCATACTTTTATTTATGCTGATTATTAAACTAAATTTATATTCACTACAAAAATAAGTTTTATTATTGGTTCAAACTTTTTTACGAGTAGCGTTTAGTATATTTTAACATAAAAGAGGTGTTAGTGCTAATAGCGGAGTCCCTTTTGCTTTGTTTTCCTGATCGAAGGTTGGCTATCTAAAGAAAAGAAGCTATCTTTGCCTTGTTGTTATTAAAAGAAGGCAATTCCCATACACGCTATTTGGAAATTGAAAATGCACAAAAGTTTAGATAAGTAAAAAAGAAGTCATACTGATGGGAAATGGCAACTTTGCTTTTTAGATCAATTGTGCCAAGCTGGATTATTGGAATAAAACCATGAATGATAAAGACGTTAAATGGGCAATCTTGCGCATGGGGTTATGGCAGAGGCAAGAAAAGGTTGATGCTACTGCCATTGATTGGAATCGGTTATTAGCATGGGCTAAGAAGCAGACTCTCTTGGGTGTCCTGATTGATGGCATCATGATGCTGCCTGCAGACCAACGGCCTGATGAAAGCACTATGACGAAACTGACCATGTGGATGGTCAACAATCTTCAAACCCATGTGCGGCTCAACCATCAGGCATCGAAAATGATGCGTATTTTGGCAGAGCACAATATACCGAGTATGCTTTTAAAAGGTCAGGGCATTGCGCAAGAGTATCTGTCTCCTGAAAGCAGGCAATGTGGAGACATAGACCTGTATATTGGGAAAGAAAACTACAAGAAGGCTTGT
>OMSH01000300.1 GCA_900313715.1 uncultured Prevotellaceae bacterium | reverse complement strand
TGTCATCAAGTCGATGGGCATCAAGATGGTACTTTCCGGTGAAGGTGCCGATGAGATTTTCGGAGGCTATCTCTATTTCCACAAGGCACCCGATGCCAAGGCGTTCCACGAGGAGACCGTACGCAAGCTCAGCAAACTCTACCTTTACGATTGTCTGCGAGCCAACAAGAGCTTGTCTGCTTGGGGGGTAGAAGGACGTGTGCCCTTCCTTGACAAAGACTTCCTCGATGTAGCCATGCGCACCAATCCATTGGCAAAGATGTGTCCGGGCTCCACCATGGAGAAGAAGATTGTACGTGAAGCCTTTGCCGACATGCTGCCTGCAGAGATAGCTTGGCGTCAGAAGGAACAGTTCAGCGATGGTGTAGGTTATTCGTGGATTGATACGTTGAAGCAAATCACTGCAGAAGCTGTGTCCGATGAGCAGATGGCGCATGCAGCAGAGCGTTTCCCCATCAATCCTCCCAAAAACAAAGAGGAGTATTATTATCGCAGCATCTTTGCCGAGCACTTCCCCAGCGACTCTGCCGCCCGAAGTGTTCCCAGCGAAGCCTCCGTTGCCTGCTCTACAGCCATTGCCCTCGAGTGGGATGCCGCCTTCAAAAACATGAACGATCCTTCTGGCCGTGCAGTCAAAGGCGTTCACGAACAAGCATATTAAAGGGAAAGAGCAGCAAGTATTACTTTTCAATCAACCAGTACTCCATATGCCCTGACATACGACGATGCTTAAAGTTAAACTGCACGTCGTTAAGGGCATTGCCTATCTTGGCAAAAGTGGTATCGGGGTCGAAATTGAAGTAGGATTTCTCTAATTTCTTACTAATATCACCTATGCTCCACCAGCTGGCCTTCTCGCCTTCTTTTGGTTCACGGAATGACTCGCCAATCATTTCCACCAGATCGTTGAGACGCTGATAGCCCTCGTTCTCCTTGATAAGTACCTTTATTTCATCATCGTCCAACCAGAAACGTTCGCCTTGATTGAAGAGATAAAGAGCCTGAGCAAAGAGCTGAGAATGGTTTAGATTGTCGGTGAAATCGATATTTCCATTCACGCCCACACAAACGAAACGCCTCGAACCCGTTGGATCCACCAAAGGTTTCTGTTGGTTGGTGGTGCCGATGAACGAGGTGTAGCGACGATATTGCTTGATGGTCTTGCCGTATGGTGGACGGAACTTCACATCAGCAGAAGACAACAAATATTTCAACACAATCTGTTGCGAGTTGGTGGTCTTGTCGAACTCGTCGATATTGATTAAGGCAAACGAGGTAAGGGCAATATTCAAATCAAACTCGTTCTTGAAATTAATCTTGTCGTTATAGTAATCTCGCAATTCTTGTGGTAAGATGATCTTACAAAAACGAGTCTTTCCACACCCTTGCCTACCAATCAGCAAGGGCGTCAAAGCATTGCCAGTGAGCTGCTTGTCACTCTCTCGCCATTGTGCCACCATTCCCGTCAGCCACAACTTCAGGTATTTCTCCCAATGAGGTTGGTCGGTGGGCACACGCCGAGCCAGGTCAGCTATATAATCGTGTCCATCCCACTGAGGCAGTTTGTCGAGCCAAGTGTTCACTGGGTCATATTGCTCAATGCGTGTCGAGTCGATATAGCGATTCACGTCACGATCCCACGATTTCAGTCCCAACTCCATTGCCTTGAGGGTCATGTCGTTTCGCACCTCCTCGGTAAGCGGCTTGAATTGCTGGTCCTCGCTAAACTTCTCACGATACTCAGCCACACCCGTTAAGAGGTTCTTGCGCATATCGTAGTGAGAGTTGAGGAAGATCTCGGTCTGCATCACCTGAATGGTTTCCTTCGGCACACTCTTCAACGGTTTGATTTTGTACTTCTCATAGAAGTCTTCCATCTCTTTCACGCTATACACACTCTGGAATACCGACTCTACCAAAAGTTTATCGGTATTCAAGGCAGGGTGCAACAACGTAAGTCCCTGCGCATAAGCCAGTGGGATATCCTCTTCCAAACAGCTGTTTGCCACCATCATCAGCAAATAAATAAGTCGTTTCTCTTCCGGTATCTCATAGTACCTTTTCAGGACGTTGTTCACAATAAACGTCCAATTCAGCTGATAGGTACGGTTAAGGGTTCGTCCAGGCATCAGATAATCTTCTTGTGGCGAGATAACGACGGGCTCTACCATCTTATGCTCCTCAAGATCAGACAAGAACGCCCTTGCGTTGGGGTTATACATCATCTCTGGGTCATCCGTCATATACACCGTTCGGTCAAGGCGAGGCTCCATATAGGCGATGCCGAAGCCAAACTGGTTCTGGTAGGCGGATCTGGCAGTATTATAGATATTTCGATGGAACACCTTGATATCCTCCTCTTCTTTAGGCAAGCCACCCGCACCAAAAAGTTCTCCCCTCACCACAATCTTCACACTCTTGCCAGAAGCGCCAAGAAAGCACATCAGCGTCTCAGGCATCCGCTTGGCCTGATTTCTTACTGCTACAGCAGTATCATAATCAGGTAAGTCGTTCATCTCCAGGACTACCAGACCGTTATATCTTAGCATTCGTCGTTCACCCTTCCTATTGTCATAAAGAGCGGCAAAGCACAACCTGGGCAAGTTGATGCCATCTTTCCATTGTGTAGTAATACTGCCATCCTCCTGACGTTGAGGTCGCATCAGATGATAGTACTGACGCAGTTGTCTTACATGTTCACGAGCCAACTCGTCCTTGATTCTTGCGGCCACATCGTCTAACTCCACACGGTTGATGACTTCCTTATTGCCACTCTTTCTGAACAGTGTTATTTCCATATTCCAATTTATTAGTTTTTCAATATGCAAAGATACAAAAATAAAACGCAAGATTCGATTGAATCATCAATAAAAAGGAAAAATTTCGGCGAAACATACACTAAACAATAATATTTAATTGTTTATTAGTAGTTTATATAAATTTAAACCTACACTATACATACACTAAAACTACACTATTCCTACACTGAACATACACTATTTTGCAATTAGTGTATCAATTCCTATACATTTTACGACTTTATTTTTGCCACAACAAAATGACTAATGCTTTAGGTCAAGCAAGCCAGTTCTTCTTTCGTACATCAAGACAGCATGTCTTCTATCTTGTAATATAATTCTCTAGAGAATTTCAAGCCTTGCTACGGGCTCGTCACCCCTTTACTAGTAGTAAGCACCAAAATTCTCTAGAGAATTTAAGAACTGGAAAGAAGTAACGACATCATCAATACCTACTAATCAACGCCTTTACTTCCCTCCCCCATGAAGCAAACCAAGACAAAAACCACTATTTTAGTGTAGGTTTGGTGTATGTATAGTGTAGGATTAGTGTAGGTATATATACAGGTGAGATTTCTGCTAATTCACTAATACTCAATAAATCTATTGAATTTAGTGTAGGTATAAGAATAATTTATTATCTTTGCATAGTAAAATTCTTAAATCAAAGCCATTATGAAGTACAGAATCGAAAAAGAGACGAAAACAGCCCTGCCAACCTATGGAAAGTATAGGGCTAAAGCCATTCATCAGCATACCATTGATACCCGCCAGTTGATTGACGAGTTGGCGAAACGGAGCCGTTCAAACATGGATGCCAGCATCATCAAGCCCGTCCTTATTGGTCTATCGGAGATCATCATGGAGCATCTGCGCAACGGCGACAAAGTTAAGCTCGACGAATTTGGTCTGATGAAATTAGAGATTGAGAGTGAGAAGGTAGATAATCCCCAGGATTTCAAGCCCAAGCATATCCGAGGTGTCCGTCTCCACTTCATTCCCGAAAGCCGTGAAGGTTCACAAGCCCTCTACAAAGACATCAAATTTGAGAAGGAGAAAAGGCTATAAATTCTGAAAACAATGAATGATGACTTATCTAACATCCTACAATGTAAAGTCCAACATATAAGGATCTTCACCCCACCAACCAGCTGTAAGCCAAGAGAAGCAGGATGCCTAAGATGATATAGCCAATTACTATGCCTATTATCCTAGCCACCTGGAAACCTATCCAATCGCCAAAACCATTGAACTCCCAGAAAAATCCGTCGTAATTCTTGAAGAATCTCATAATAAATAACGTTTAGATGTAAAACACTAATCTTTATATGCCCATTCAGGACTAGTAATCTCTTTGGACAGTTCCTGCTCCATCGCCTTTAACTGCTCAATAGAACTATTAATGCCAGTACGTACTTGCTCAACAGTTTGCGCATACTCTTGGCATGACCCATTGACAATGGTAATGCAAGTATCGCTAAAATGCTCCGACTTCTTATCTTGCCAGTTTTCATTCAAAATCTTGTTATTATGGTCGAATGCCTGCACATACTGATGCAACTCGTCTAAGTATTTCTTGAAATCATCCATTACTTATCCTTATAATCGTTCAACGTACTGATAGCCTTCTTCAGGAAATTCATGCCATCATCTCTATTTTTCTCCAGCTTATTCCTGAAACGTTTAGTCATCCAGTCCATACGGTCCGTTTCACCATGCACCTTCTGATAAAGTTTCTTTGATAATTCCTCATACTCCTGCGCCTTCTCGTACAAACTTCTGTATTTCTTCAAAGCCCTTTCTCTATGCATGATTTCATTGCTATTGTCCTTCTTGTCGCTTTTGAGAGAAGCTTCATACGCAATCTTTGCATGAGCCAGTTTCTGTTTGATGATGTTGCAATGATCAGCGATCTTTCGCGTGACTTCCCTTGCCTCGTCATCCTTATGCTGAACGAGGTCCTGGAATCGATACGTCATTGTAATCGTTGACTCCATAAAGCCTTTGAAGGTACCTGAGTATGCCTCCAATAGCTTTATTTCCTTAACTTGTACGTCGCTATTTGCCATAGCCTAATTACCTTATACTTTGGTACTCCTGCAACTTGGAGGTTATCTTGGCGATGTAGTTTGAGTATTCAGTAAACTGCTCCGACATTCGTTTAATGTCTTGCACACTGTTGTTGAACTGTTCACGGAACTTATCGTTCTGCTTATCCTGCCACCCCTCGCAAACAGCGTTCATGCGCTGTTGGGCAGCCTGCATGGTAGCATACATATTCTGCCCAAGCACCTTGATATTTTTACCGAACATAGCCAATTGCTCTATGTTCCTTACACCAGCATCACTTGCCATAGTCTTTGATATTTAATAGGTTCATAATCATGCAAACGGAGTGAACAACGTATAAGTGTTGTTCGTCTCGTTATAGTAGATAGCCCTAAGCCTTTCTACGTCTGAAGACAGATTCTCCAGTCGCAAGTCATCGTTCAGCCCTAACGTATTAACCGCATTCTCATCGCTCTTCAACATCACTAGATGATGGAACATATTGAAGAAGTCCCTTGACGACATATAGTCAGCAAACAACAACTGCTTAGGCTTATCAATCTGCAATACTACATGTACACCCACTTCAGCACCATTCTTCAAGATATATTCCAACACTTTCTGGTAGCTGTTGAAGTCTTCATCACCACCACTAGAGAACATATTGGCACTGAAGCCAAAATCATCAGCAGGAGCTTCTTGTCTGTTGTCATCAGCTGGAATTTCCATATCCATACGCAACTCCCTGAAACGCTCTTGTCCCATGATATATAATACGGTTGGCTCAGCACTTCTGTCCTTGATAGATTTGGCAATGCGACGCAACTCTGATCCACAAGTCGCTGGCTTCAGTATCTTTATTTCACCATTATCTTCCATATCAAAGAGAGTGTCAATAGTATTTCTCTGTTCTGATGATAAACAGTTGATGACCTTAATCTTCACATCCTTGTCTGACAGCCTTAAACTCTTGATGGATGCCAAAGTAGTTCTGGAAACCTGTTCCTCATCGTTGATACCAAACAGCATCACATTGTCGGCATACTCATTACGCAAAGGAATGACAACAGGCTCCATCTTCGTGTCGATGGAACGTCCGAAGGCGATTGTTGGATTGCCTCTCTTGGTGAGCAAGCTCTTCACCTCATCGTCAATCTCGAATATCTGTGAGCCAACAAAGTAGAACTGCTCATTCTCATAACCCCTTGTTTTAGCATTAATCTTCTTGATTATTTCAAGTGCATCTGGAGTATGAAGGAACGTCGACTTAAACACCACATCACTATCTATGTCGTGGTGCAATACCTGACCTGTTTTCAGCTGACTGGTAGTATCTACTGAACCTCTGACCAATCGCTCTGAATCACTAGGTGCACACTTCAACAGATAAAAGTCGGATATGTTATTTACAATCTCACTGGATATCTCTGCCTGTGCAATGGTCTGTGTAGCCAATACCAAATGTACGCCCTGGCTACGACCTTCCTTAGCTATCTTCTGCAAAATTTCAGAGATTTCACGATAAATCTTCGTTTCCTTACTATTCATCGTTGGGAACATCACATGGCATTCATCTGCTATAAACATGATGCGAGGCATCTTCTTGTTGGGATTCATAGCATTGTATTCCACAATATTAGACACACCCTTTGCACGCAGCAACTTACCTCGCTCACGCATCTTGTTACTGATTTCCCTCAAAATCTCCAAGGTAATCTGAATGTCAGAGTTATCTACGAGTAATGCCTTTACGTGCTTCTCGTTTTTGTAGCGGTTGAACTCCACACCACCAATTTTGAAGTCCATCAGGTAAAGCTCCAACTCTTCTGGAGAGTACTTGGCCATAGCACCAATGATAACATCATGCAGAAATACAGATTTACCCGTACCTGACTGACCAAGAATGAAGCAATGAATATGGCTGACTGTATCAAGTGTGAAGTTCACTAACTCACCTTGTAATGAAGTACCAACAGGGATAACCATTGCCTTGTCTATCTTCTCAAAGCTGGATGACAGTAAAGCGTCATGATCAACTGTCTTTGCTGCTACCTGTAGCAACGCTGCACCACTATTGATATAGTCGAAACAAACCTTGGTCATAATGGGATTATCGAGGATAGGGGTACAATGGATATAAGCGCTCCTTGTATGATCACCATAGTTTTCCGCATCCAACTCTTGATAGGTATTCTTTTTAGCCAGCAAATCATCATCATTCCTCTCGTTTTTGTTATCTAAGTTGTTCATCAATACAAAATAAATACCACCTTTTGAGCCATTCTCAAAGAGCACATCCATATAACGCATATCATTGATGGACTTCTGATAATCATTAATAACCACTACATCGTAAGGCACCGCCACCTTATGCTTACTCATATTGTAGCTCATCACGTCTCCATACTCACCCATAGCCTTCACCATCTTGTCACGAAGCTCATCTTGCAGTTGCCCCCATTCATTGGGGCTACTGATTAGCTTGTCAAACAAGTTACTATTGAGATTCCTAATCAGGAAAGAAGATTGAGCAGAGAATGCCAAATCCACGAAATGAAACTTGAAGCTCTTGCTGGGCAGTGATAGCAGCATATTCACTATCAATTGATTCAACAAAGCTTGTGCTTTGCTAGAAGTCTTATTTGTATAGTTAATCACAAAGTTCTGGCCTTCCTTGCTTCCTTGCCACTCCATGATTGTAGGTGTTTCTATCACAAGGTTGCCAACCTTATCTATAGTATGCTGGCCATCAGGGAGATAAGAAACGGAATAACTCTTACCAACATTCTCAATCATTTTCCTTAATAACACTTCAGCATTCTCTACTGAAGTACCGTCTATATTAAATTGTAAAAGAGGCAAATAGCCATTTCTTACATCTTTAACAATGCCTTCATACTCTGCAGCTACAGCATCAGATATGGTGTTAACATCCGATTGCCCTCCAATTAGTTGAATATTAATGTCATTTGAGATATTTTCAACTAAATCTTTTATTTGTTTTATTGTTTTCATAATCACTATTCACTTTCCCTTGATCATTAATTTCTACTTTTACTATAACCAAAAATCGCTATAATGCCCACGATAATAGCAATAGTAATTATTTGTTCCCAGAAGAAATAAAGAACAACACCCACAATAATCAATCCAATCACACCCAATACTATCAAAGCCATTTGATTCTTCTTTTCTTCTTCTTTTTGTTTTTCTTTTTTTTGCTTCTTATCTATTTCTTTAATTATTGAATTTATTTTTTTCTTAACAGAATCATACCATTTTGTGTAATTAGATTTTCCTGTATTCTCCCATGATTCTTTCGCTTTGTTTAAAGAATCAAAAGAATAGTTGTTCATATTAGAAAGTAAAGAATTACCTTTTACACTAACAACTTGCACAGTATCAGTAATCTTTACAGTCTTCTTGGTAACAGCTAACTTATCATTTATTTGTGAAGCTAAAGAATCATTTTTATCTATATGTCCTCTCAATATCCATTGGCTGGCAAGATTGTAATCTTTAAAATCGTAAAACATTTTCGCAGCTTCACGACATGTAGCTTGGTCATTACAAATAAATGCTATTCTCATTATGGCATCATTCTTAACCTTTCCTTCTCCCATACAAGAATCAAGATTATCTGTAATAATACTATTCAATGCTAATTGAGGAGTTAAATCCAATTCATTAAAAAAAGACTTTAGTTTTTCTCTTTCTTTTAATACAATTTTGAAATAAGAATCCTTACTTTGAATATTATTTTCTGCTGCCTTTGCATAAAGACTGAAAGCCTTGGAATAATTAATATTCATTTCTTCCATAAAACCCAACAATCGAATTACTTCAGGCTCATCTTTTAAGGATTGGTTTTCAAAATATTGACTCGCTTTTTTAAAGTCAACAGGAGTATCTATACCCAACAAATATTTCATACCCATTATGAAGCACGATGATGGATCATTATATATAGTCCTGTTCTCAATACCCGTGCCATATAAAACTATTTGGCCGACTAAATCTTCTAAATTTGTTATATACTTCGCCATATATTAATTTTTAAGTTATTACTAATCATGGTATTATTTCTTCGAATCATTGTCTTTCATTAACTCAAATAGTCTATCGCTTGAGATTATCATTTTTTCTCCATAGTCAACGCAAATACAAATTGTACGAACATCCACATTTTTAGTGGTTAATTCTTTTTTATCAATACGGCTAATAAGAATGTCTTTAGTGATTCCTACACACAATAAGATATAATCTTGGAATAGCAATACACTTTCTTTTTCCTTTATTTTTATCAAATCGTCTGTTAGTTTCAGGTTTTCATTCATCTTTATTTCACATAACCACTTTTGTGTTGTGCTAGAATGATCAGCTTCGTTTATTTTTCCATGCAAAACCAAATCCGGGGTAATGGTAGCTAAACCTTTCCATATTTGTGAAGACTTAGGTTGTTCTCCATTAAGATATAGATTACAATAGCATTCTTTTTTACACTCCATTATTCTACGATATTGATGATAGAATTCATAAGCAAATACACGTTCTGGGTATTTGCATTTATCTGTTCCATCAACGTTTTTATCATATGGATACAATGCATATTTTGAATCTACATTTTTCAATGCAAATAGGATGTCGTCAATGTATGGACAATCAGTAACCGAATTATTGATCTGAAATTTCATCTTTAATAATTATAATAATATAGTATTGTCTAAATTCTCATAGCAAAAACAAAGATGGCTAGCAATACACCTGCACATCAGTTCTTTAATTTAATCGGAAATTTACCGGAACAGTATAACGTACTCTAACAGTTTCTCCTCTATTGGTACCTGGCTTCCATTTTGGCATTGAGTTGATAACTCTTAAAGCTTCCTTGTCTAAGTCTGGATTAACACCTCTCAATACATAAGCATCTGAAATTGAGCCATCCAGATTGACAATAAATTGAACAGTAACTCGCCCTTCTATTCCAGATGCTTTAGCATTTGGTGGGTAGTTAATAGCCTCTTTAAGATATATCATTAAACCTTTCATACCACCATCTGCAAATTCTGGCATATTATCCGCTTTCATTAATATTTCTTCGTCATATTTACCTTCTGTGATTATTGCATTATTATCGTTTTCTCTTTCATTTTCATTACTAATTGCATCATCAACGGAATTATCTTCTTCGTTCTCGTTTATTGGCTTATTTTGGTTTTCTTCAATGTATTTTTTTAAATACCCTTTAACGGATGAATAATATGGTTCTTCCCTAAAGTCATCAATCAACCATATACCATTTTCTTTCACAAGAAAAAGAGTCCTCTGTTCCATTCTATCCATGCCAGAATAAGGTTTGTACAAAATCTCAACTCTTGCTTTGTTATCAGATACCTTATCTATATTTACAACTTGTATTGATGGACGATCAGCATCCTGTCCCGTCCAAGGATTAGAGTCCATAAGTAAGTCATCTATTTTATCTGCAATTTCTGATGCCTCATTGTACAAATCGTTATATTCAGCAGAAAGAAACGATTGCTCAAAGTTCGGGTCATAATCTCTACTGCTCAGATATTTAATCATTTTAGCAAAAATATCTTCAACGCGTGCCTTGATAGCACTCTGTTCTGACTCCAGTTGTTGTTCTGGGAGAAACTGCTTTCCTGAGATAGAAACATCATCATTAATGCCTGTAATAGAGGTCAGTGTTGCTATAGTCTTGTTATTAAAAAAGAACCAAACTCCTCCACCTATCAAAACAAGGACAATCACACATATTACTCTAGTTAGTATTGACCTAGAACCTGAAGATTGGCTGTTCTGTTCATAATTTACAGCGTCTTGGGGATGTGAAGATGGAATAACAGGCTTAACAGAAGCTTCTTCTAACTGCTCTTGCTCAACTTCCTGCTGTATTTCATCAGATATTTCTCTCACTCCTGATAATCTTGTGCCGCATACTTCACAAAATGAACTACCTTCTTTTATGTCAGAGCCACAGTTAGGACATGTTGTCAATTTTTCTTTTCCTTTCATAAAACTAATCTCCTCATTTTATTAAGTCTCTTAACTTATCAAACTCCTCTGAACTAAAGTAATAATTATCATTGGGAAATTCTTCCTTACATTTTTCTAATCTTTCTAAAGCTGTTTGATACCATTTATTAGAGCTTTCATTATCATTTATCTTCGCATAGCACTTCCCTATACTTATCATATTATCTATTATAGACCTTTCTGTTCTCTTTTTAGGTTCTACTTGCTCTTTTCTTGTATTGTCACTTTCTTCAATTAATAGATTTACCGTTTTCTCATACCACTTAACCGCAAGATTTGATTCCTCGCAACGATCAAATGCTTTAGCTATTTCTTCGCACATTTCGCAGAGAATAATATTGTTATTAGGATTATCTATCATGAATCTCTCGATCCTGTCAACGGCTTTTTCGTAGCATTTCTTAGCTTCCCCTTTGTTATTCATTTTTATATAACAATCTCCAACCTTTATCATAAGGGATAATACTCTACTTTCTTTTATAGCTTTTGAATCTTTATCGTTAGTAAATTTTAGTTCTGTACTATAGGCATCGATGGATTTTTCATACCAAATTATAGCCTCATTCGTTTTTCCACTTCGTTCCAATGCATCTGCAATATCACTCTTTGAGTAAGCCAATAACATCTTTCCATCCACCTTTTCAGCTATTTTTATAGCAGACTTAGCATCATCCCACATGCCGATGTAATAAGATATCATTGTCTCAGCATAACTATAGTTGGATGTATAACCCATGCGTTCGTAACTGTCTGTTCTTTCAAAGAATGAAGGACTAAGTCCGTCTATCTTATCCAATATTTTATCATACCATTCCTTAGAATATTCACTAGGCATAGGACCTGATAGATGATATCCAGCTTCTTCAAACCAGTTTATAGCAGTTCTTTCTGATACAAAGAATTTATTTAAAAAGAAAACTCCACAAACAACAATTAAGATGATGATTGCAGCTATTATTGACAACTTCTTTTTCTCCTTAGAAGATAACTTTTCTGGTTTATATTTACGATCATCTAGGCTGGGGATTTTAAATGCAGGCTCTTTATTTGACTCTTCCACTTGCTCTTGCTCTACTTCATTTTGGATATTTTCTGGAATATCTCTTTCCCCTGATAATCTAGTTCCACAGGTATCGCAAAACAAGCTTCCGTTTTTGACCTCAGCACCACAATTCGGACAAACATTCAAACTATTATTCCCTTTCATTTCTTATACTCCCCGCCTCTGTGCTCATGAAGGCAAAAAAACATGTTATTCGATTTAAGGCAATAAAAGAAAAGTGTGAGCCAATTTAACTTATCCTATTGGTTGGCTCTGGACTGCCTAATGGGAGATAAGAGAAATCGCTCACACCTTAGGCAGTATATGGGTAATACCATATATACACATACCTAAGGAGAACGTTCTTGCTTTCTTCCCATTGAGAATTGTCCAGATTCACCAATAAAGAAAAGCTAAACGCTTTCCAATATGTCTTTGTAGCATTCGCTACATCGCAAATATAGAAAGTTTTTTCAAACGTTCCAAATTGTGAGCGATAATATTTCAGTACAATTATTATATTTGCAAAGCGAAGATAGTATTAGTAAAAACAAAAATGGAAGAAAAGGGGCAACCATTTCTTCCATTTTGGCAATTATTCTCTTTACAGCGTTATTCACCTAAATCATTTAAATCGAAATACAGCAAACGCGTAGGCTCATCAACGTCGCCTTCGTTCAAGGGTACAAAGCCATTCTTTATATAAAAGGGTACAGCGGAGGCGTAAGCATCAACAGTAATAAACCTACAACCAGTCTTGTTGTCAATTACAAAGAAATTCTTGATAAAATCAAGGAGAACACTCCCAACACTATTACCTCTCATCTGTACAGAAACTCCAAAGCGACCAATTTTAACAGCTGGATAACTCTTGAGCCGTTTAGGATTAGCAAAACGTTTGCTGAATTTATTGTATTTTGTCTTGTTATCGAAATCAGCCAATGAAATACGATCATTTGAAAGACAGAAAAAAGCAATGACATTACTACTATCTTTCTTATCAATATAAGCGTATGTTACAGCTAATTTCTCTTTTCTGTAGAGGTGAGCATCATTAAGGATGAAGTCGTTGAGGTCAAAGTCTCCACAATCAAAAGAATCTACTCTTTCGTTTTCGTTCAATTTATAGATTCTATACTGAGTTGTTATGAATGATTCCATTGTTGATTAAAAATTTGCTGTTGCCATTATGGCTTTATAGTTAGCTAACATTCTTTCTTTCTCTTCTTTCGACACCTTACGGCGTTCTTTCATACGAGCTTCAAATCGTCTCGCATCGTCTCCAAAAAGTATTGGGGTTTCCTTAATTGGTCTTGCCATTGTTATTTCTCCTATTATTTATATATTACTCTGCAAAAGTAGGAGTTTTTATTAAACGCTCCAAATTGTGAGCGATAATATTTCAACACATTATATATATTTGTAAAGCGAGGAGAGCAGGACAAAAAAAATATATGCAACTTAGGTTAACTAAGCTCTATTTGTTTGAGCAACTCGGAGCAACCTTCTAATACATCACGCCAAGTGGCCTCGAAATCTCCTGTGTACCATGGGTCGGCTACATCGCCACGACGAGAGGTGTAATCGAGGAGTTTGTGGATTTTGTTTTCGGGGTCGCCTCCTGCGATGCGAGTCATATTGCGGATGTTCCAGTCGTCCATTCCGATGAGAAGGTCAAAACACTGGTAGTCGTTTCGAGTCATCTGACGAGCCGTCTTGCCTTTACAAGAAATGTCGTGCTCTGCAAGTTTGCGTTTGGCAGGAGGATAGACTTCATTGCCTATCTCTTCGGTAGAAGTGGCAGCCGACTCAATATAGAATTGGTTGTCTAAGCCAGCCTTGTGCACCAGGTCCTTCATTACAAACTCTGCCATCGGACTTCGGCAGATATTACCATGACAAACAAACAAAACCTTCTTCATAAAGTTAATATTGAATAGTGAATATTGTCCCACTTAATGGTTGGGGGAGGTGGACTCAGCCTTGACCAATGTATTAAATAGCTCACAAATGGATTGATGCAATACAGGATGAATGACAGTAGGAGCTATTTCTACCAATGGCTCCAACACAAAGAGCCGTTCGTGCATCAAGGGATGAGGAAGCGTCAAGACATCGGTTTGCACCACCAAGTCATCCATCAGTAAGAGGTCAATATCGATGGGACGGTCAAAATATTCCCTATTCACCGATTTTTTTAGTCTTCCTAAATCACGTTCAATGGTCTGAGTGATGCTTAGCACCTCAAGGGGAGAGAGCGATGTCTCTACCCCCAAGGCAGCATTTAGATAAAAATTAGAGGATGAATAGCCCCAAGGATCGGTCATATAGAAGCGAGACAAGCAGACAATTCTGCCTACTCGCTCACTTATCAAAGCAACAGCTTGCAACAAGTTGTCGCGCTTGTCGCCCAAATTAGATCCCAATCCCAGATATAGCATCACTTATCCGTTATCAGCATCGCATCGCCATAGGTACCAAACCTATAGCCTTCTTTCAGTGCCACATGATAGGCTTCCATTACCTGCTCATAACCTCCAAAGGCGGCAACCACCATGAGTAAGGTAGATAGCGGCATGTGGAAGTTGGACACCATTGCATTGGCCACTGTAAACTGATAAGGTGGGAAAATAAACTTGTTGGTCCATCCAGAGTAAACCTTCAAATGTCCATCAGTGCTGACACTACTCTCAATAGCACGCATGGTGGTGGTACCAACGGCACAAATCTGATGTTTGCTATCCTTGGCGCGATTGACGATATCGGCCGCTTCCTGTGTGATGTACATCTGCTCAGAGTCGGTCTTGTGCTTCGTAAGGTCTTCCACATCTACTCCTCGGAAATTGCCCAAACCGGCATGAAGGGTAATAAAAGAGAAGTCAACACCCTTGATCTCCAAACGCTTCATCACCTCACGACTGAAATGGAGGTTAGCTGTTGGAGCCGTAACAGCACCTTCGTTCTTGGCAAAGATAGACTGGAAACGCTCGGCATCTTCAGCCACTGGTTCACGCTTGATAATCTCATGAGGAAGCGGTGTTTCACCCAAAGAGTAAAGTACACGCTTGAACTCATCGTGCGGACCATCATAGAGAAAACGCAAGGTACGACCTCGAGAAGTGGTATTGTCTATTACCTCGGCTACCATCGACTCGTCCTCACCAAAATAGAGTTTGTTGCCAATACGAATTTTACGGGCAGGATCAACGAGCACATCCCACAGACGTTGCTCTTCGTTGAGCTCACGGAGCAGAAAAACCTCGATGCGCGCACCAGTCTTCTCTTTGTTACCATACAAGCGAGCTGGAAACACCTTGGTGTCATTGAACACGAAGACATCCTTGTCATCGAAATAATTGATGATCTCCTTGAACACTTTATGTTCAATCTCACCCGTTCGGCGATGCAACACTAACAAGCGACTCTCGTCGCGATACTCTGTAGGGAACTGAGCGATCTTGTCCCCTGGCAGACGAAAATTAAACTGTGAAAGTTTCATCTTATTTAATTGATAATTGATAATTGAAAATTGAGAATAGAACCTCAATCCAATAATCTGTTAACTATTTTCATTAATATAGGGAGCCACTTCCTGCTCCTTCAACCAAGCCTCAAACAGTTCGGGGTCAAGGCATTGCTCCACCTTGACGTCACCTACCCTGGTGCGACGCAAAGCCGTGAGGTGCGCTCCACTATGCAAGGCTTCGCCAATGTCTCTCGCCAAGGCACGAATATAGGTACCTTTACTGCAGACCACCCTAATCTTCAGTTGGAAGAACTTACCCGTTTCCATCAACCGGGCCTCATCTTCCGTTGGTTCTTTCCTTCTATGGGATGAAGGCTTATATTCATTAAGTGGCTCAAAGTCAATCAACTCAATCTCATCAATCACCAGCAATTTTGGCTTCAATTCTACATCCTGCCCTTTGCGGGCATAGAGGTAGGCACGCTTGCCTTCTACATTGCAAGCCGAATAGACAGGAGGTACTTGCCAAATCTCACCTTTAAAGGGTAGTAAGGTCTGCTCCACCAACTCGCGGGTAATATGTTCCGTAGGATAAGTGGCATCCAGAGGGTGCTCCTGATCATATGAAGGTGTGGTAGCACCTAAGCATAACGTAGCCACATATTCCTTAGTATGATACTGCAACTCTTCTATCAACTTCGTAGCTCGACCAGTACACAATGTCATCACCCCTGTAGCCAAAGGATCGAGAGTGCCGGCATGGCCTACCTTGAGCTTCTTCACACCCAATCGCTCGCAAATGAAATGCCTCACATGATTCACCACACGAAAGGAAGTCCATCCGTAGGGCTTGTCAAATTGCAGTATCTCGCCTTTTTGGAAATCAAGCATACAAATTAACTTTGGATATTAACTATTGGCTATTACATCAAGCTAAACAAAAGGGTGCCAAGTCCTACTAAAGCGCAATAAATGGCAAAATAAATCAGCTTGCCCTTCTTCACAATGTCAATCATCCACTTGCATGCCAAGCATCCAAAGACAAAAGCAGAGAGGAAGCCTACTATCAATGCTGTGAGAGACACATCGGCACTTGCCTCAGCTGCTCCCTTCACAATCTTCATGCCATCAAGAAGTGCCTCACCTAAAATGGGGGGAATAACCATCAGGAAAGAGAATTGTGCCAATTTCTCCTTTTTATCGCCCAACAACAAACCCGTAGCAATGGTGCTACCACTACGGCTCAAGCCAGGTAACACAGCACAAGCCTGTGCCAAACCAATGATGAAAGCATCCTTCATACTGATATGTTCTCTTGTGCGAGGCTTGGCATAATAGGAAAAGGCCAGCAAAGTAGCCGTCACGAGTAGCATCAAACCCACGATGAACAGGCCTGAACCGAATATCTCCTCCACCTTATCTTTAAAGAACAAGCCCACGATGCCAATGGGAATCATGGAGATGAGTATGTTGATGACATACTTGGTTTCATCATTCATCTGGAACTTAAACAAACCACGGAAAATCCAACCGACCTCTTTCCAAAGAATGACTAAGGTGCTGAGTACCGTTGCTACATGCACCACAATAGTGAAGGTAAGATTGTCTTCTCCTTGAATGCCAAATAAAGCCGAACCAATAGCCAAATGACCACTACTGCTTACAGGTAAGTACTCAGTAAGTCCCTGAATCACACCTAAAATAAATGCTTCTAACCAACTCATTGCTTGCCCTCCTTAGGTTTGGTGATTACAGCATAGATCATCAGTAAAAAGCCGATGAGGCATATCACAGGGGCAACCCTCACACGTCTTACACTGAAAATGTCTGACTCAAAATGATCGACGGTAGTACTGGGGCCTGTCATTAGCAAGAAGCCGATGATAACCACCAATATTCCAATGGCAATCAGTATCAGATTGTTCTTGCCAAATGCAAAATTCTTCCTATCCATATTTATTATACGTAATATAATTTACTTGCTTTCATCCTCAGAAAGCGGTTGACTGACCAGTATGCACAAAACAATGTGAGAGACACGCCTGTGAGCAACACTACCCCACTAACGGCGAGCAACACATCGGGTGAGATAACCTCTATAAGATGGGGTTCATTCATCACCAACCAAACAGCAGCTCCCCATAAAGCCACATTTGCCAACAAACTTGCCATGATGCCTATCCAGAAGTTCCTGACCATGAAAGGACGACGGATGAACGAACGACTCGCTCCCACCAGTTTCATGGTGTAGATAAGGAATCGTTGTGAATAGACCGTGAGGCGGATGGTATTGTTGATGAGCGCAAACGAGATAAACCCCAAAACAAAAGCCAAACCTATGAGCATCAGCTCCAGTTGGGCGATATGGCGATTCATACTCTCTATCAGGTTCTTTTGGTAAAGTACCTCTTGAATATTGATGTTGGTACTCAGCTGTTGTTCTATCTTGGCGATGCTATCGTTATTGGCATAGTCGGCGCGTAATTTGACCTTTACTGATGCAGGAAAGGGATTGTATCCCTGAAACTCCTCTGGGTCGGTGTTCAGTTCTACCTTCATCTCTTCTAATGCCTGCGCCTTGGAGATATATTCGGCACTCCTTACAAACGGCTTCGTCTTCAAATCATCAATCAATTTGACAATCTCCGTCTCGGGCATATCATCGCTGATAAGTAAGGAGAAATTGACATTCTCTTTTACATATACCGACACGCTTCGAGCTGCTAAAGCAAAGAAGACTACCACACCTAACACAATTAGTACCAATGTAGTACTAACGGTAGCCGTAGCTGTCTGCAAATTGAAAAATCTTGTTTTCTTTGTCATGTATTTATACTTTCTTCTTTAACACGTAGATCAGCGAGCTGCTTCGTTCTTTATGTCCCCAACTGCTTACCCATGCACAGAAACCTTGCCAAAGACCACGCAAGAAGCTTATCTTATGGTCTAATTGTTGTTCGGTAAGCATACTCACATAAAAGCCGTCAAGAGGCATCGGGATGGTCTTGATAATTTTGAATCCATGCTTCTCGGCAAACATCTTCATGGTAGCAGGACTGAAATGCCACAAATGGCGAGGCACATCCCAAGCAGCCCAATCGACACCATAATAACTGGCATCAGTAGAAAGATAATTGGGTACAGCTATTAGGACAGCTCCCTCATCTTTGAGCCAACGATGCAGATTATTACCCATTTCATCGAGGCGTTGCAAGTGTTCCAGTACATGCCAAAGGGTGATGCAATCGAATGAATTATCATCAAGGGTAGCAAAAGCCTCATCACCATCGCTCTTCAAACCAAAGCGGTCTTGGGCAAATTTACGGGCTTGGGAACTCTTCTCAATGGCTCGTACCGTCCATCCCCATTCTGTCATTAAGTGAGCAAAATAACCCGTTCCTGAGCCGATATCCAACAAGCAACCTTGGCGCAAACCTGTAGCTCTTGATACATGACCGGCCTTGGCTGTGAGCATCATATTACGAGCCACATGATAAAGTCGGTTCATCAACCCTTTTTCAGTATCTGAATGAGAGATGTAGTCAGTAGATTCATAATACTTACCAATTTCCTGTTCGTCAGGCACATCCTGTGTAAACCTGAAACCACAATGGTCGCAATACCACACATCAAAAGTTTCCTGACTCACCATTCGATCAACGACAGGAAATTCCTTATGTAAACTATTACCGCCACATATTGGACAAAAATCGGTATGAAACAACTTACTCATAAGGGCATACTCCACCTAAAATTGCTGCAAAATTACAAAAAAAATGTACTTTTGCTATAAATTTAAGGAGTTTTAAGATAAAGGCAAACCAACAATCTTCTCTCTCATTAAAAAGAAATTACTCCCACACAGAAATCTTAAAAATATCTCATGAGGGAGTAAAAATCTAATCAAAAAGAGTAACGAACAGTTGAACAGAAGACTCTATAATCAATGTTTATCTATTGGCTCTGTCTTCCTCTATAAATCGAAGGAGTCGCTCAACTGCTTGTTCTTCAGGAATATTCTTCTCAATGCACTGCTTTTGTTTATAAAGGCTCACTTTGCCACGACCAGCACCTACATAACCATAATCAGCATCAGCCATCTCACCAGGACCATTGACGATGCAGCCCATAATGCCAATTTTCAGTCCTTTAAGGTGGGCTGTTGCCGCCTTGATACGGGCTATCGTCTCTTCAAGATTGTAGAGCGTGCGACCACATCCCGGGCATGAGATATATTCGGTCTTGACCATGCGCAAACGCCCTGCCTGCAAGATACTAAAAGCTGTCTGATCTACCACAGGGTCGGTCAGACGACCATTATTATATAACATGATGCCATCGCAGAGACCATCGAAAACAAGGGGACCCATGTCGGCTGCTGCCCGTATTTGCAGGTCTTCCAACTCTTGTTCAGCATAATGCTGGATAAAAATCAAGGGATTGTGCAAATCATTCGTCATCAGCTTATGCGCTACAGCACGCTGTTCTCCTACTCGGTTAATGTGGTTGCTCTGGCTAATTACCACCACACCAGGATGATATTTCAAACAAGCTAACACCTCTTCGTTCAAGTTACGGTAAGTGATGAAAAGAAACTTCAACGGAGCTGGGTTCATGCTGATAAAAGGCAGGAATTCCTTCTTATAAGCAGGATAAGTATTGGGTAAGCCTGTCCAAGCATCGGCATCGACAATGTATTGGACATCTGCACGCCTCTCAGCAGGCAGATTTCGACCTACATACACATAATCAGGCATGAAATCGGGATTAAAAGTATATGGCTCAGAAAACCTTGCCGCTATGACCACAGGCACTTGTTTGCCACCAATATTGTGTACAGGCTTAGTTTCACGACGTACCGGATGTAAGTAGTCGAACGATGGAGCAGTTGCTGCCTGAATGGGCAAATGTAATTGACGGGCCGTTACATAATCGCGTAATTTCCTGGCAACAGGAATCTCCGCCTCAGGAGCCTCGCTGAGAGAAACACGGATGGTATCGCCATAACCATCTGCCAACAAAGCACCTATACCCAAAGCCGATTTGATGCGTCCATCCTCGCCCTCACCTGCTTCTGTAACACCCAAATGCAACGGGAAATCCATACCCTCACGATTCATCATGTCCACCAGTAAACGTACGGTGCGAACCATCACGGAAGCATTGGAAGCTTTAATGGAGATAACGACATCCTTGAATTGTTCCTCCATACAGATGCGCAAATATTCCATACATGACTCCACCATGCCCTCTGGGGTATCACCATAGCGCGACATAATACGATCGGACAACGAACCGTGATTGACACCTATACGGATAGCTGTATGATGCTTCTTGCAGATTTGGAGAAACTGCACAAAACGTTCGCGTAAGCGTTGTAACTCCTGTGCATATTCTTCATCGGTATATTCCAATTGTTCGAACTTTCGTGCAGGATCAACATAATTACCGGGGTTGATGCGAACCTTCTCGGCATAGAGGGCAGCTACATCAGCAACGGCAGGGTTAAAATGAACATCTGCCACCAATGGGACCATACATCCATCCTTTCGTAAGGCAGCATTGATGTGTTGCAGATTTTCTGCCTCGGCGACACCCTGAGTGGTGAGACGTACATATTCTCCTCCAACTTCGACTATACGCTTTATCTGTTCCACACTACCCTCAGTATCACGGGTGGAAGTGTTTGTCATACTCTGCAGGCGTATAGGATAAGAGCCGCCCAAAGGGGTGGCTCCTACATTTACTGTGCCTGATTTGCGGCGCTGATAATTGAACAAATCCATCAGATAACTCTGCAATCGTACTTGACATTTGCCAACACTTCATTGGCCTGTGTAACCTTAGAAGCAGACTTCTTCTTGTACTCCTCCAACTTGCCAGCCAACTTAGCATCTGACAAAGCCAGCATCTGAGCAGCTATCAAAGCAGCGTTCTGACCACCGTTAACAGCCATTGTTGCTACAGGAACACCAGGAGGCATCTGTACCATTGAATAAAGGGCATCAACACCCATCAGTGGACCACTATTGATAGGAACACCCACAACTGGCAGCGTGGTATTCGCTGCGATAACACCTGGCAGAGCCGCAGCCATACCTGCACCTGCTATGATTACCTGAATACCACGTCCCTTTGCCTGCAGAGCAAATTCAGCTACAGCAGAAGGTGTACGATGTGCTGAAAGAGTGCACATCTCAAATGGAATCTCCAATTCATTCAGGAAATCGGCAGCCTTCTCCATTACGGGCAGGTCACTAATGCTGCCCATTACGATACTTACCAATGCTTTCATATGTTTATAATTATAAGTTAATTAATTTCTTATATCCTTCTGCATCCAGCAATGCTTCATAATCTGCTGCTGGATCTGGAGTTATCTTTATCAACCATCCTTCTCCATACGGATCTTTGTTCACAAGTTCAGGTTGGTCTTCCAAAGCCTCGTTCTGTTCCAGTACTTCACCACCCACAGGCATGAAAATGTCGGAAATAGTCTTAACCACCTCAATAGTACCAAACACATCGCCTGCTTTGAGCGTTTCACCCACTGTTTGAATGTCAACAAACACGATGTCACCCAACTGGTCTTGTGCATAGTCTGTTATGCCTATATAGGCAACGTCACCTTCCACACGGATCCATTCGTGTTCACTGGTGTACTTGATGTTTTCAGGAAAATTCATATCATTCGTTTTTAGGTTATTCAATAAAGCATTTGGCAAATATACCATAAAGTGGGAATATTTGCAAGTAATTTACTACTTAAAAAAGTAGAAATCGAAGTAAATCGTTATAGAAAGGATGTAAAACCATAAAGGAACAGGTTAAACCAACAACAAAACCTACTAATACCTCACCCAAAGAATGGTGTCCCAAAACAATTCGGGCAGAGCCAACGACTCCTGTTACCATAATCAGCGCACAAAGCCACCACACGGGGTTATAGCCGAAAAGCATGCTAAACGCCACCAAGCCACCAATGGTAGCGCCAGCACCAGCCATATGTTCACTGATGCGCCACCGCAAATTGAAGACAAGACAGAGCATCATCATCAACAAGGCTGTAAGGATGATGCCTTTCATATACCAAGGAATATTGAGACGACGCATGATGACCAAACAAAAGATATAGGAAATGAGATACAAGAACAATGGCATATATCGCTGGCGACGCTGAGCCATATCGTCGTGGGTATAGCCATTAACCTTCCTAAATATATATATGGTAAGATGAGGTATCAAAATGGTAAAAGCATACACCACACCTAAAACAATAAGCTTATATTGCAGGGGCATGATACGAAGATAAGAAAATAAGAACAAAATGAGAAAGGCTACAAAAGCGATGTAATACGGCGAGAAAAAAGCCGATATCAACCTGGCTATACGAATTAGTGCCACCTCTGTCTTGTTATGATCTATCATACTCCTTGCTCCTTTATTCTCTCCTCAACCTTGCTACTGGGATATTGAGTTGCATACGATACTTTGCCACCGTTCGGCGAGCCATAGGATAACCTTTCTCTTCCATCATCCTGGTCAGTTCGTCATCGGTCAGCGGATGACGTTTATCTTCTTTGTCTATCATTTCCTTCAGCACTTTCTTCACCTCTCGGGAAGACATTTCCTCGCCATCCTGCTTGATGAATCCTTCTGTAAAGAAATAGCGTAAAGGGAAGATGCCATACGGAGTCTGAACATATTTACTATTGCACACCCGCGAAACAGTAGATATATCTAACTTAGCACGTTCTGCCACATCCTTCAAGATCATAGGCTTCAACAATGCTTCATCGCCTTCCTGGAAAAAGGGGTGCTGTAATTCGATGATAGCTTTCATGACATTAGTCATGGTGATTTGCCGCTGACGAATAGCATCTATAAAACCCTGAGCCGCATCTATTTTCTGTTTAAGGAAAAGAACTGCTTCTTTCTGCTCTCGCGTTTGCTTGGTACTATTTTCCGTTTGCTCTTTCAGCTGACGGTTGAAATCAGGATTCAATCGCAATTCTGGCAAATTGGGGTTGTTAAGGCTGAAAGACACATTGCCCTCGTCATCTATATCTACTATAAAGTCAGGCGTAATTTGTTGTAAGTTCTTACCTATTGCCTCTCCCATAGATGCTCCGGGGCGAGGGTTGAGGTGCGTTATCTCTTTAATTGCTTGCTGGCATTGTTCTTCGCTGACTCCCAATTGTTGACATATTTTATCCCAATGCTTGGTAGTAAACTCTTTATAGAAGGAACTGATTATCTTCTCTTCCAACGGCAATAAAGAGTCTTGCTTTCCCTCTGGTGTTTGAGCCTTTCGTCTGATTTGAATGAGCAGACATTCCTGCAAATCTCGAGCACCAATGCCGGCAGGGTCGAATTGCTGAATTACCTGAAGGACATACTCCAATTCCTGCACAGTTGCATCAACTCCCATATAGATAAGCAGTTCGTCAGCAATCGCATCAAGTGGCTTACGCAACAAACCGTCATCATCTAACGAGCCTATCAGATAATCTGCTAACTGACGCTGATGCTCATCCAAGTCGTGCTCACCCAACTGGTCTTTCAGTGTCTCATAAAAAGAAGTGGTATCACTAAAAGGAATTTCCTCCATCCTTTCGTTGCGGGAGTTATTTTGCTCCTGAAGTCTGTAATCGGGGATATCGTCATCATTGCGGTAATCATCTAAGGCATTATAACTGGTATCGCCATCATCCTCAGAGTTTGACAACTCATCTGCTAAATATTCGGGCGTTTCTTCTTTCCCCTCCTCCAACGCAGGATTGTCGAGTAACTCAGACTTCACCTTATCTTCCAATTCTACCGTAGGCAATTCCAACAATTTCACCACAAGGATCTGCAAGGGTGAGAGCGTCTGCAATTGCTGTTGCGACTGCACTTGAATCTGGCGGGAGTTCTGAGCCATTTTTATTTACGTTTATTGTGTATCAGCATGCAAAATTACGTTTTTTTCTTGTATCTTTGCCTATAATAACTCAAAAAACTAAGAATTATGTTTGCGAAAGAAACCTACAAGCAGCGCAGAGCCCTGCTGAAAAAAAATGTTGGCTCTGGCGTGTTGCTATTTTTAGGCAACGACGATATGGGATTAAATTACGAGGATAACGCATTCCGTTACCGTCAAGACTCATCATTCCTATACTTTTTCGGTATCTCGCAGGCTGGATTGGCTGCCATTATCGACATTGACGAAGACAAAGAGATTGTCTTTGGTGACGAAATGACTATAGATTTTATCGTATGGGCAGGCAAATTACCTACTCTGCAAGAGAAAGCAGCAGAAACAGGCGTTACTGACACGCGACCATATCTACAAGTGGTAGATTACCTAAAGAAAGCACAGGCAAAAGGTCAACAAGTGCACTACTTACCTCCTTACCGTCCTGAACACAAGCTGAAACTGATGGATTGGCTGGGTATTACTCCTTCTGCCCAGGAAGGCTCTGTTCCTTTTATCCGTGCCATCGTAAAACAGCGTAACATCAAGACCACCGAGGAGATTGCAGAAATTGAGAAGGCTTGTAATGTTACAGCTGATATGCACATTGCAGCTATCAAATGCCTGCATCCTGGCATGCATGAATACGATGTGGCAGCTGAAATTGAGCATGTAGCAGCTTTGAGTAATTGTGAATTGGCATTCCCTACCATTGCTACCATCCATGGTGAGACATTGCACAACCACTATCATGGTCACCTTGTAAAATCTGGTGATCTGTTCCTTATCGATGCTGGTGCAGAGGTGGAAAGTGGCTATTGTGGTGATATGTCATCTACTTTCCCTGCTGACAAGAGATTCTCTCAGAAACAAAAAGATGTATATGTCATTCAAAATGCCATGCACCTGGAAAGTGTAAAAGCCCTACGTCCAGGCATCCCCTATATGGATGTGTACGACCTATCAGCAAAGGTGATGGTGGAAGGGATGAAAGACTTAGGGTTGATGAAAGGCAATACGGATGATGCCGTACGAGAGGGCGCTCACGCATTGTTCTATCCTCATGGCTTAGGACATATGATGGGATTGGATGTTCATGACATGGAGAACTTAGGTGAAGTATGGGTAGGTTATGACGGACAGCCAAAGAGTTCCCAGTTTGGTCGTAAGAGTCAGCGCCTTGCCATTCCTCTACAACCTGGGTTCGTACATACGGTTGAGCCAGGCATCTACTTTATCCCTGAATTAATTGACAGGTGGAAAAAAGAGAAGAAATTTACCGACTTTATCAATTATGATAAGGTGGAAGAGTACCGCCATTTTGGTGGTATCCGCAACGAGGAAGACTATTTGATTACTGAGGACGGCGCCCGCAGATTAGGAAAGAAGATTCCTCTGACACCTGATGAGGTGGAAGCAATAAGGAGCTAAAAAACAAATCCCCGCCCAGTAGGCGGGGATAGTTATTTACACATGCAATGTAATAACAAATCGCGTTCCCTTCGTATATTTCGGATCTACCTCAAGATCACCGTTCATCTTCTTGGCCATCACTTTACATATAGGCAAGCCAAGACCATCACCAGCACACAAATCCTTAATCTCCAAAAAAGGTTTGAAAACATCTTCCATCTTCTCTTCTGGAATGCCACAACCTGTATCAGTCACCACAAACTGCTGCATATGCGCTCCACGCTTCTTATAGTCCAACCAAATATGACCTTCGGCTGGAGTATATTCAGCTGCATTATACAACAGATGCCTTAAAATATGGGATAAATACTCACGATGGATCTTGGCAGTCATCTTTGGAGCGTTTACCATTATCTCTACTTCGGGCTTAACCTTGTCACGAATATCATCTATCATCTCTTCGCAGAACTGGTTAACTTGTACATCTTCTAATTCCAGAGTAGTCGGCGGCATATTCTCCAATACAGAGAGGGTTTGGATGTGTTGTGAAAAATCAAGCAAAGCCTGCACCTCGGGTATGCGACTATCCAGTTTCTCCAAGGTTGGATCCAGTTGGGCAGATATGTTGCTAATAAACTTGGCCTTCAATGCATTATTGTCTTCTGAAAGCTTAATTGCCTTTTTCTGCTTACGGGTCAAGAAGATATAACGCAAAAGAACGATGATGCCAATGACCAAGGCAGCTGCTAAAGCCGCAGCTAAAACACACAAACTAATAATAATCAATTGGCGTGAGTCAAGTGAGCTGTCTTTCTCTGCAATGATGGCTTCATTTTCTGCAATTTGCTGCTTCAAAACGCCCGTTTCGTCTGCCAATTTCATTGCATTGGCAGAATCTTTCCACACAATGTAATTGCTATAAGTCTGGGCCACGAGATTGGCGTTATTGCTCTTCTTGCCATTGGCAATTAATGTCTGGTAGACTTCATCTACCTTGTCATATTCCTTTTGGGCAGTCAATTTGGTGGCCATTTCCTTAAATACAGCATCGCCTTGGGATATCTGACCAAAAGTGTAATGATAAATGGCTTTGTTGTACAACAAATCGTTCATCAGATTGTCATCATTGGCTGTTTTCGCCTGATTTTCCATCGTGTTGATCTGTTCCATGGCACGAGCCGTATTTCTCATTTTGATATACATCTGCAAACGCTCCTTGGTTACCAAGTAATGTAATGCAGGCATGGTGGTACCTCCCTTCTGCTCTTCCGCACTAATAGCCTGGTCAACACGTCGCAGCAACTCGAAACCTTCTTTGAAGAAGTTTTCCTTATGATACAGCGCAGTTGCTCTTGTGCCACAGTCCACACCCAATTTTATCTGCCCTTTACCAACATAGTCGTCGAAGGCACGGATAAACAACGAGCGCGCTGCTGCAATATTATTTCTTGCGTCTTCAGTCTCTGCACGTTGCTGAAGCTCACTTTTTTGCCCTTCTTGCGCATTCACTATCATGCAGCAGAAGAGCAAACTTAAAAACAAGGTAAATAACTTTTTATTCATATCTCTTAATTTTTTTATCAATAGACAAAACTACTTCCACCTATAAACTCACGCATCAAGGAAGTATGTGGTATCTCATTGTCGCGTATAGCATAGAAATATTTCATGAACTTCAACAAACGATAAGCCTCTGCATACTCACGACAATTCTGGGGCACCATATTTAATATAGGCTCCACATGGCTACGGAAAGCTGCAAATTCAAACAGTAAGGCAGAGTTAAACATCACGTCGGCATTCTCTTGGAAGGGGAATATCCACTTGTCTTCACCAGCACGAACACTCTCCCAACGTGCGATGGTTTGCCGCGCAGAATAGCCACGATAGTTGAAGTCACGTACAATGCGGCGAACCAAACGGTTATCAGTGGTAGGTATCCAGTTATGATGATCCAATGATATAGTGGTTAGTGCCGAAACATAAATCTTAAACTTATTCTCTTCAGGAATTTGAGGTGTCAGTTCGGGATTCAGTCCATGGTTGCCTTCCATCACCAATACCATGTTGTCTCTCAACTGGATTTTCTGTCCACGATACTCTCGAAGTCCTGTTTGGAAATTATAATAGGGCAATTCCACCTCTTCGCCACGTAGAATGGCTTGCATCTGCTTGTTAAACAGTTCTAAATCGAGCGCATAGATAGATTCATAGTCATATTCGCCATTCTCATCCTTTGGCGTTTCCTTACGAGGCAGGAAATAGTTGTCAAGCGAAATAGGATAGGGAATTATACCATTGGTGACCAACTGAACTGACAACCTTTTGCTAAAGGTAGTCTTACCAGAAGAAGAAGGTCCTGATATCAGTACCAACTTCACTGGACAACCTTCTTGAGAGCGATTGTATATCTGTTCTGCTATATGAGCAATCTCCTTCTCCTGTAAGGCTTCAGCAACATTGATAATCTTTGTAGCAAAACCATTCTGACAAGCATTGTTCAAATCACCCACCGTCTCCATATCCAGAATACGGCTCCTGTGTATATGCTCCTGGAAAACATCCAGCATCTTCTCCTGCTTTACGATATCATAGAGCTTGGTAGGATTTTTATGATTAGGTATCCTCAGTAGCAGCCCATCATAATATTTCACGATATCAAACAAGCTAAGATAGCCAGTAGAAGGTACCAAGTTACCGTAATAGCTATCCACCGTATCGCCCAGTGTATAATAATCGGTATAAAGACTACCCGATGTTTCCAATAACTTCACTTTATCATTACGTCCCTTTTCCCTAAAAATCTGTATAGCATCCTCAGTCCTACTTTCATGACGATTAAAAGGGATATTGGCAGTGATGATTTCTTTCATCTTGGCTTTGATAGCATTCACATCCTCAACAGTAATAGGCCTTTCGATGTTTAGAGAACAGTAATAGCCATTTGACACAGGATGCTTGATAAACAGTTTCCCATTTGGGAACAACTCTGTTACGGCCTTATACAATACAAAACATAAAGAGCGGACATAGGTGCGCATGCCGGAAGGGTCACGCACATCAAGAAACTCCACATCCTTATTGCTATAAACCTTATAGTTGAGACCTTTGGAAACATTGTTCACTCTGGCGCTTATCACAGGATAGGGCAACTCTGCACCAGTAGCAGGGAAAATATCTTGCAGCTCTGAACCTGTAGGGAAGTCAATGGTTTTGCCATTATTTATACAATGTATTTGAATCATAATCCTTACTCCTTTGTCGCTTTGGTTTCATCTCAACATGTAAAGTTAGGACAAATTATTGATATTATAGCTAAATAGCCCCAACTTTTTAACCAAATCTCCAAAAAACATCGATTTCATCGAAAAATATAGCTAAAGGACCTGCCCATTCAGCACTCGTATTGGCAGGCATTAGAATAAAAGAATCAATTGACCTTTGGCTTCATGTCGTCAAAACCAATAAAAGAAATGGTCATTTTTTACGCCTGCATCCATATTGTTAGCGGAATTGTATATATCTTTGCACTATAAACAATTAGAAGTATGGATGAGACAAAGAGCATAGAATTGTTGCTGGAACATGAAATCAGGCCCACTGCTAATCGTATCATGCTAGTAAGAGCGCTGGCAGAAGCTGAGCATCCTTTGACTATGTCGGAACTGGAGAATGCTGTAGATACCATTGACAAATCAAATGTATTCAGGGCATTGGCTTTATTCAGAGAGCAACATTTGGTGCATGTAATGGAAGATGGAGCAGATGCCGTGCGTTATGAACTTTGCCATAGCCATGATGGCGAACTCGACAATGATGTGCATGCCCATTTCTATTGTGAGCGTTGTGGCAGAACCATTTGCTTGAATGAAATACCAATACCAACGGTAGCCCTACCAAAGGGCTACCGCATGACTACTATCAATTATTTGGTGAAGGGCATCTGCCCTAAATGTCAATAATAAAAGGTTTTTAGAACATAAACAGGGCAGCAAACAGCACACGATGGTTGGTTACATGATAGGTATTCTTGACACGTCCTTTTTCATTAGGTGTGCCATACCAGGCTGTGTTGATATTATATTCCAAACCAAACTTCCATCCTGGGAGATTGTAAGTGATTTCTCCACTGACAGCAGCTATCTGGTCAACATTTGTGCCAACGCCCACCAGCTCAGCTACATTCTTTGAAGCACCAAAATTTTTAAGGTAACCGGCAAAAATTCCCCCACGCCATTTCTTTCCATACATCACATTCACCCAACTTTGGGACATGCGCAAAGGAGCATATTTCTTTACCCCTGTCTTGGGATCGACACTGCTCACACCATATCCACCCAAAGTATTGGCATGATTAAAATTCTGGTTCAGAATGGTTTTTGCTGCAATCATGAACAAGTCTTTTTGGTATCGACCATGTGCCTCGAGGGTCAAACCATTTATACGAGAGGTTGTCTTATAACCCAATTCTGTCTTTGTTTCAGGCATAAGTGACATAAAGTGAGCTGCCACACCAAAAGTAGATGTCTCATTATGAATATCAATGCTGGCAAAGAGTTCAGGAATCTTGCTGTTACGCAAGTATTCACGACTACGAACATTGCCAGGACCCATTGAGGCCACTTGAGCCTGCCATACCATTGCTGCACGGACTTTCAGCAACTTATCCTGGTACTGGAAATGCAATTGTGGTGTACGTAACAACAACTGGAAGGGAGCACCCACATTGAGGTTCATCAATTCTGTCGTTACTGTATTCATCAGTGGATGCCAAGTTTGACCCGCCAAAATGGAAAAGCCATTCTTTGCCGCCTGGAAATAAGCGTGACGCATACGCACAATGCCGAGATTAGTACTATTGCCTCTGAAATCAAACTCAATCTTGGCAGAAGTATTCCAACCCCACAATGACGGTCCTGTTACATCCACACCCAGACGGGAGTGCATGTTATAAAAATTAAGGTTGCTCACTGCATTTATATCCTTACCATAAGGATCAATATCTTTACCTTTGGGATATGAGAGCAGTGCGCCATCTACACTCTCGTTGTTCTGACGACTGTTGAAATAGATGTCGTTTCGCACTTGACCATAAATCTTATAGCTGAAATCCTTTTTCTGCGCCCAAAGTCCACACGACGGGATAGCCATCAGTAATGCAATAATAAATGTTTTTTTCATAGGAATCTATTTAAAAGGAATACATAACAGTTGCATAGGGACGATGATTCACGACAGCATGTGTGTCTTTCACTTTTCCATAAGCATCGTTCGTCCCATAGAAAGCCTTTGTAAGGCTATATTCAAAACCAAATCGCCAATGTGACGAAGTATAGCTGAGCAAAGCTGAAACAGTAAACATCTGGTCTATGTCAGTACCCGTTCCTATAATTCCGGTTATAGGTTTGGAAGCTCCAAAATTTTTAATATAACCGCCAAAGAAACCGCCTCGCAAATTGCCTCCATACAAGACATTAGCCCAACTCTGCCAAAGGCGTAAGGGAGCATATTTCTGTTCACCTGTAATGGGATCCTTGCTCGTTACACCATAACCACCTAATGTATTGGATTGTGTAAAATTCTGGTTCAGTATGGTCTTAGCAGCAATGGTAAATAAATCTTTACGATAGCGCCCGTAAAGCTGCAGATTGAATGCACTGACACGCTCATTGACCTTGTAGCCTTCATCTGACTGCAGACGGGGACGGATAGAAGCAAAATGGATAACATAGCCCAGCAATGAGCCTTCCGCATTGTGAATTTCCGCCTTATGGCTAAATTCAGGAATACCGCTATTACGCAAATATTCACGACTTCTGCCATTCGGTCCAACCGAACCACCTTGCGCTTGCCAAACCAATGAGGCAGCTACCAAAAACTTAGCAGGATTATTATACTGGATTTTAATCTGTGGCACACGTCCTGTAGGTTGATAGGGAGCTCCCACATTAAGGCTAATGGTCTCATTGTAGAGCGAATGACCCATATCATGACCTAATTGTCCGATTGATAACCACCAATAGTCCCAGCGGAACCTCATTACCACATTACGTAAGCGGAGTATTCCACCAGAGCCATTCAATGAGCCACGGAAATCCACATCAATCTGTCCAGACGTCTGCACCTTACCCCACACAGGACCCTTAATTTCCAAACCTAACATGGTATGAAAATTAAAAAGATTGGCGGAGTTGGCACGATTAATATCTTTGCCAGCTTCGTCAATCTCTTTGTCTTTGGGGAAAAGCATCATAAAACCTTCTGACGATTCATATGCTTGTCGGTTTTGGTAATAGAAATCATTTCTAACTTGTCCATAAAACCTAAACTTACTGCCTGTATTTTGTGCTGAAAGCGCTGGAGTAATAGCAAAAAATACTATCGCCAGTAACCAGTGATGCCTCATGATTAGGTAAAGCCTTCTTAAGCCTTCTCAAAGTCTTCCTTACCTACGCCACAGAGAGGACACACCCAATCTTCGGGGAGATCTTCAAAAGCGGTGCCAGGAGCAATGCCATTATCTGGATCACCTTTAGCTGGGTCATACTCATAACCACAAACTGAGCAAATGTACTTATCCATAATCTTTCAAATTTAAATATTAGCCAATAATTAAATAATAAAACCACTTTGCAAAGATACCAATCTTCTGACTAAAACGAAATATAATTACCTTTATTTTGGGGTCAATACGAAAAAAATTGTAATTTTGCCTTCATGAAAGTATTACTGATTGAAGATGACGATAGTTTGCGAGAGATAATTATACGCTCGTTGCAAAAAGAAAGATATGTGGTCGAGGCTGCAGCCACTCTGGAGGAAGCGCGGCAAAAGGTTTTCGTTTATCAGTATGATTGCTTGTTACTTGACATCATGTTGCCCGATGGAAACGGGCTACATTTACTTCAAGAATTGTATGATAAAGGCAAACGTGAGAATGTAATCATCATATCAGCCAAAGACTCCATTGAAGATAAAGTGAGTGGTCTGGATTTGGGCGCAGATGATTATCTTACCAAGCCTTTTCACTTGTCAGAGTTACACTCTCGTATCAAGAGCGTACTAAGACGTAACCAACGTAGTGGCGAGCATTTGCTTCAAGTGGGCAATGTCAGAATGAACCCCGTTACTTATGAAGTATCTGTCGCAACACAGCAAATTGAACTCAGCAGAAAGGAATATGATATACTCTTTTACCTGATGAGTCGTCCTAACCGAATGATTGAAAAAGGAGCTCTTGCCGAGGCTGTATGGGGAGACCATATAGACCAAAGTGACAACTTCGACTTCGTATATGCCCAGATTAAAAACCTGCGCAAGAAACTCAACCAAGCTGGAGCCTCTTTTGAGATAAAAACCGTTTATGGTTTCGGATATAAACTGACCTATATATGAAACTGCTATATGTAATTGGAGTTCGGCTATTGTTATTTACCACTTTGATACTGGCGTTTTGGGCAGTTCTTTTCTATCAAAGTATTATGCAAGAAATAAGTGATGAGGTGGACGAGACACTTGAAGATTATGCAGAAAGCATCATCAGAGAGTCAAGAGGTAAAGAACTTCCTAATGCTTCTTACGGATTAAACAATCAGTTCTTTATACGCAAAGTAACCCAGGAATATGCAGAAAGCCACCCGAAGGCACTGTTTGAAGACAGGGATGTATTTATCAAAGAGATTAATGAATATACTCCAGCACGGGTCTATACATATATTTATAGAGGTTCTGATGGCTCATGGAACGAGATTGAGGTATCTACACCTCATGTTGATAAAGACGAACTGCGTGACGAAATATTCTCGTGGTTAATGTTCCTACTGACTGCCATTCTGCTGGTTATCGTTGTGGTGAACGTATGGGCAGTACAAAACAGCATGAGACCTTTACAGAACCTACTTAAATGGTTGGATGCCTATAGATTGGGAAAAAATAACCAACCGCTGGATAACCCCACCAATATTTCCGAGTTTATAAAACTCAACGAGACAGCCGCTCAAAGCATGGCACGCAATGAAAAACTCTACGAGCAGCAAAAGCAGTTCATTGGCAATGCTGCCCATGAGTTACAGACCCCCATTGCCGTGTGCCTTAATCGGCTGGAGATGATGTTGGATGATGACACCCTGAGTGAACGCCAGATTGAAGAAATAGGAAAGACCCTACAAACACTGGGTAATTTGTCACGCCTCAACCGTTCGCTGCTTCTATTGAGCAAGATAGAAAATGGTCAGTTTAACGACAACAAGCGCATTGATCTCTCCGCACAATTGACTTCTCTTTTTGCCGATTATGAGGAAATATATTCACATAGACAAATATCTGTGGAAATACAAGTCAAAGCACCATTCATCGTGAAGATGGACGAGTCATTATCAACAGTCTTGCTATCAAATCTGATCAAGAATGCATATATCCACAATTATGATGGTGGTAAGATCAGTATTAACATGAGCCACAACGAGCTGCGCATATCCAACACAGGCTCATGCACTCCTTTGGATGAAAAAAAAGTGTTCAATCGATTCTACAATTCAGGTAAGAAAACATCTACAGGGTTAGGTCTGTCTATCACTAAAGCTATTTGTACGCAATATAATCTACAAATAAAGTATCGCTTTGACGAGGGGAGACATCACTTTATTGTCAAAAGCCGATAGTTTGTTCAGTTTTCCTCCCATTTCAGATTCTTTTCAGATTTATGTCTGATCTTTGTATCGTATTCAACGTTGAATACACAACAAATAAACAATTATGAAAAGAATGAGTATTTTATTTGCGAGTTTGTTGCTCTGTACTTCGTTAATAGGAGCAGGTTGTGAAAAGTCATCGTATCTTGACGACTTTGAAGAAGACATTCCAAAGGCATTTGTACCTCAGGAAGTTATCAACTCTTTTGAGCAGAAGTATCCTGACACAAAAGCTTCATGGGAGAACGAACGAGGCATGCTAAAAGCTGAATTTCGAAAAAACAGGAAAGACGTTGACGCATGGTTTGAGAGTAATGGTACATGGGTGCGTACGGTAACAGAGCTCACGCCAAGAGACCTACCAGATATTATAGTATCTAATGTGAAGTCTACCTATCCTGACTATCTTATTGAGGATGTTGATCTGATAGAAACGCCTACAGAAAAGTATTATCTGATAGAGATTGAGAAAAGAGGCTTCATGGATATGGAAATCAAACTTAAAGTCTCTGAAGATGGTAAAATTCTGTCATGAACAATAGTTATCTTTTGTCAGGCTCCTAAATACCGGGAGCCTTATCTTTACTCATATCTCGTATTTAGTTTATGAGCGAGGCCTTACAGAAAAGACAGGTCAGTGTCAACATAGAAACCACACTCACCTCATGAATCATGTCAGCAGGTTTCACAAAGAATATTAATGATCTCATGTGGCGTTTCTTTTTGGATCAACAGTTATTATGACTTACTCAAATACAACAATTTCAATAATCAGAACAAACATTACTACAGCTATTCACAGGGTATATATATTGGATATCATCAACGAATGCGAGAAATAAGGCAATTATATTGCCAATGTTTTTGATTAAGATTTAGGAAATAAAGGATTAATTATGTAATTTTACATCCGATTTTTTACACAGAAAAAGCAATATGACAAATAATAGCCGTATATTCAAAGGGCTTACTGATATTGAGGTACAACAGAGCAGGGAGAAGTACGGAGTGAATGTACTCACTCCTCCTAAGCGCAAACCTATTTGGAAACTATATCTGGAAAAGTTTGAAGACCCTGTTATCCGAATCTTGCTGGTAGCTGCCTGCTTATCGCTGGTTATCTCCATCTTTGAGAATGAATACGCAGAAACTATCGGTATCATTGCCGCTATTCTTCTGGCGACGGGTGTAGGTTTCGCTTTTGAGTACGACGCCAATCGCAAATTCGATTTACTCAATACGGTAAACGATGACAATGCCGTAAGAGTTATCCGCAACGAACATGTATGCGAAGTACCACGAAAAGAAGTGGTGGTGGGTGATGTAGTGTTATTAGAAACAGGTGAAGAGGTGCCTGCCGATGGCAAATTATTGGAAGCCACCTCTCTATTAATCAATGAGTCATCGCTGACTGGAGAACCTTCTACGTCAAAAACTACTGACGAGGCGCATTTCCACAAAGACGCTACATATGCTGACAACATGGTCATGCGAGGCACTACAGTACTTGACGGAAATGGTATCATGGAAGTCATGTCAATAGGTGACGCTACTGAAATTGGCAAGGTGGCCCAGCAAAGTATGGAAGAGACACATGAAGAGACACCCTTGAATCAGCAATTAGGCAAACTGGCCAAGTTAATAGGCAACGTGGGATTTGCAGTAGCAGGCTTGGCTTTCATCATCTTCTTCATCAAGGACGTATTGTTGGTATATGACTTTGGAAATCTGCATACGTTTGAAGAATGGTTGGCTCCCATCAAAGATACGCTGCAATTGTTCATGATGGCGGTTACTCTGATAGTGATGGCAGTGCCAGAGGGATTGCCTATGAGTGTGACCTTGAGTTTGGCACTGAATATGCGCCGAATGCTTACCACCAATAACTTGGTTAGGAAAATGCACGCATGCGAGACAATGGGTGCCATCAATGTAATCTGTACTGACAAGACTGGTACCCTTACACAAAACCAAATGCAGGTGCAGGATGCCTGTTTTTTCGGCTTGCGTGGAGAGAGAAAGGTTAAGGATGACGAACTCAGTCATCTGGTAAAAGAAGGCATCAGCGCCAACTCTACTTCATTTCTGGAAATACCTGCTGATGGGAGTAAACCCTCAGGCATAGGCAATCCTACGGAGGTAGCCCTGCTGCTGTGGCTTTATAGCCAGGGTATTGACTATATGAAACTAAAACAGAATGTGGAGGTATTAGACCAGATAGCTTTCTCTACCGAACGTAAGTATATGGCCACTTTGGTACATTCCTACACCTTGGGCAAGGATATATTATATATAAAAGGTGCTCCAGAGATTGTGAGTGGCATGTGCAACCAAGTGGCAACTACCAGAGGGTTGGAACCGATGGATGATTACAAAAACACCATTGAGAGCGATCTGCTGACCTTCCAAAATCAAGGCATGCGTACCCTCGGCTTTGCCTACAGTATTATTGATCGCAATCATGAGGATAATACTCAGTTCTCGATTCTCGATTCTCATTATTTGGAAGATGCTGTATTCCTCGGTTACGTCTCAATTAGCGACCCCGTTCGTTTAGATGTTCCTGCAGCAGTGAAACGCTGCCAGGCAGCAGGTATTCAAGTGAAAATAGTAACAGGTGACACTCCAGCAACCGCTACTGAGATAGGCCGTCAGATTGGTTTGTGGACCGAAGGGGATACTGACCAGAACCGCATTACAGGCACAGCATTTGCTGCTTTGACAGACGAAGAGGCATTAGACAGAGTACTTAACATAAAGATTATGTCGAGAGCTCGCCCCTCCGACAAGCAACGATTGGTGCAGCTCCTACAACAGAAAGGTGCCGTAGTGGCCGTAACTGGAGATGGTACCAACGATGCCCCTGCCCTTCACCACGCCCAGGTGGGACTATCGATGGGTTCTGGTACTTCAGTAGCCAAGGAGGCTTCTGACATAACTTTGTTGGATAACTCTTTCCATAGCATAGGTACAGCGGTAATGTGGGGCCGGTCACTATATCGTAATATCCAGCGTTTTATCCTGTTCCAGCTCACCATCAACCTGGTGGCTTTGCTCATAGTACTCATCGGAGCCTTCTTGGGAACAGAACTTCCTCTTACGGTAACACAGATATTGTGGGTAAACCTTATCATGGACACCTTTGCGGCATTGGCTTTGGCATCCATTCCTCCCAGCGAGAGTGTCATGCAGGAGAAGCCT
>OMSH01000159.1 GCA_900313715.1 uncultured Prevotellaceae bacterium | reverse complement strand
GGTATTTATAAAACACACGAATGGTATCTAAGCAAAAAAAGATAAGGCTTAAGAGTAAGAATGTTATTTTTCTGACAATGGTTCCATCTTCTTCGCTATCTGAGCGAGGAATATATACAGATCTTCTGAGACATTTTGTAGCTAATGGTCATAAAGTATATGTTGTGTATCCATATGAAAGAAGGCTTGGGAAGGCTACGGAAGCCTATGAAGTAGATGGCGCCCACTTCTTGGGTGTTAAAACGCTCAACTTACAGAAGACAAATGTTGCTGAAAAGGGTATTGGACAAGTATTGGTGGAAACTCTGTTTAAAAAAGCAATAAAAAAATACTGGAAGAATGAGCGTTTTGATCTCATCCTTTATAGCACTCCACCTATTACTTTAACTGGCACTATCAGATACCTCAAGAAGAACAATCCTTCTGCAAAAACATATTTGTTATTAAAGGATATTTTCCCACAAAATGCGGTGGATATTGCAATGATTCCGAACACGGGATTAAAGAGCATCTTGTATAAATTCTTCAGAAATAAAGAAAAAGAACTCTACAAGATTTCAGATTGTATTGGCTGTATGTCACCTGCCAATGTGGATTATTTATTGTCTCATAACCCGGAGCTGTCTAAAGACAAGGTAGAGGTGGCCCCCAATTCATTGGAACTGGTAGATGAAATCATAGATAACGACCGGAATGTATTACGAGAGTTTATCAACTCGAAATACAATATACCCATCGATAAACCCATATTTATATATGGTGGAAACTTGGGAAGGCCCCAGGGGATTGACTATCTGGTTAAGTGCCTGGAGATAAACAAGCATCGCAAGGACTGCTATTTTGTGGTGGTTGGCAATGGAACTGAGTATCAGAAACTGGTAACATGGTCGCAGAATAATCAGGATGGTTGTGTTATTGTGATGCCAGGTATGCCAAAGGATGATTATGATATGTTGGTTCGTGCTTGTGACGTTGGATTGATATTCCTTGATCATAGGTTTACCATACCTAATTATCCCTCAAGGTTGCTTAGCTATATGGAGAACAAGATGCCTGTTATATGTGCCACTGATGTGAATACGGATATTGGCAAAATAGCAGCAGCCAATGGATATGGCTATTGGTGTGAGAGCGTCAAACCAGAGGATTTCACGGCGTTAGTAGATAAGATGCTTCATTCAGATATCCAACAAATGGGACAGAAGGCTTATAATTTCCTGAAAGCAAATTACCAAGTGGAGCATACCTATAACGCCATAATTAAGCATTTCAATGTATAAGCATTTTTTCAAAAGGTTTTTTGATTTCTGGATATCATTGATAGCACTTATTTGCATATCTCCCATATTGTTGATAATAACAATTTGGTTGCACTTTGCCAACAAAGGGGCTGGTGCTTTCTTCTTTCAAGACAGGCCAGGCAAGAATGCAAAGATATTTAAGGTCATCAAGTTCAAGACGATGACGGATGAACGAGATGCCGAAGGTAATTTGCTTTCCGATGAAGCAAGACTTACCAAAGTAGGGAAGTTCGTACGATCAACATCCATAGATGAACTCCCCCAGCTAATTAACGTACTAAAGGGAGATATGGCATTGATAGGTCCAAGACCTTTATTGGTACAATACTTGCCGTTATACTCAAAAGAGCAGGCAAGAAGACATGAAGTTCGTCCTGGCATTAGCGGTTGGGCACAATGTCATGGGCGTAATGCTATCAGTTGGACAGAGAAGTTTAAACTGGATGTATGGTATGTGGATCATTGTTCCCTGTGGACTGACGTCAAAGTGATATGGATTACAATAATGAAGGTACTGAAGAGAGCTGATATAAATGAAGCCGGACAGGCGACAATGGAAGCGTTTAATGGTAGAAATTAAGAAAAAATGAAAAAGCTAGCAATATTTGGTGCAGGTGGTTTTGGCAGGGAGATTGCATGTTTGATAAACCATATTAATGAGAAGACCCCTACATGGGAGATAATCGGTTTTTTTGACGATGGTGTTGAGAAGGATACCGTTATTTCTCATTTTGGCACCGTATTAGGAGGTATGGACGAGCTTAATGCTTGGGACTCGCCTTTGGACTTGGCTATAGCTATAGGCAACCCGCAATCATTGAGGTTTGTAAGAGAGAGAATCGTCAACCCCCATATTTCATTTCCCAATATTATACATCCCAATTTTGTTATGAATGATCCCCAGACATTTTCAATAGGTGAGGGTAATATCATGCAGGGAGGATGCTCTGTATCCTGTGATGTAACTATTGGAAACTTCAATGTCTTTAATGGCTCTATTAGTTTGGGGCACGATGTGAGTATCGCCAACTACAATATACTAATGCCTGCCCTTCGTATTTCCGGTGAAGTTTCAATAGGTGACGAAAACTTGATAGGAGTGGGGGCAATTATCCTCCAACAAATTAAAGTAGGTAATAATGTAAGACTAGGTGCAGGCGCGGTGTTAATGACAAAGCCTAAGGATGGAAATACTTATATTGGGAATCCTGCTAAGAAATTTAGGTATTAAAGAATAAATATGGATGTCATACTCAGTTTTAACGAAAATTACTTGATGCCTGCTGGTGTCTTGTTGTGTTCGCTATTCGAGAATAACAAGGGCGAAGAAGTCTGTGTACATCTTTTACTTGGGGAGGGCAAAAAAGGTTATTGGCAACCTTTATGTGATTTAGCTAAGAAATATTTTTAATCATTTTAATTATTATAAATTATGGAATTAAAAGAATTTATTGAGAATTTTGCAGAACAGTTTGAAGATACTGACTCAAGTGAAATTACAGCAGCAACAGAGTTTAAATCTCTAGACGAATGGTCAAGCCTGATTGCTTTGAGCGTTATTGCAATGGCAGATGAGGAGTATGATGTAACCTTGAAGGGTGATGATATCCGAGGTGCCGTGACTGTAGAAGATTTGTATAATATTGTTAAGAGTCGCGCTTAATGGCATTCTTAAAAGTTGAAAATGTAGCAATTAGAGGTATATCTGCATGTGTTCCTCCTTCTGTAGAGGAAAACAAAGATATACCTTTCTACGCACCTGGAGAAGCTGAGAAGATAATTGCTTCTACAGGTATTGAGCGCAGACACATAGCCGGACCTGACATTTGTGTTAGTGATCTTTGTTATAGTGCTGCCGAACGATTGATAGAAGCATTGGGGTGGGAGAAAGACAGCATTGACTTGCTGGCTCTCTGCACCCAGAATCCCGACTACCGAAATCAGCCCACTTCTTTTTTGGTGCATGAGCGCTTAGGCTTGAAGGAAAGTGTGATGTGTTTGGACTTCTTTCACGGATGCCCAGGATGGGTGATGTCACTGAGTAGCGTTTCTTCAATGCTATCTGCTTCAGGTATCAAACGTGCACTGTTGCTTGTTGGCGACACTGTTTCAAAAGATCAGAACCAAGCAAGTCATGAGAGTCGCCCTCTCTTCGGTGACTGCTGTACGGCAACAGCATTGGAGTTTGAGAAGGGGGCACCAGCCATGTTCTTCAACAATGGCACCATGAGTGATGGCGGCAAAGCTCTTATCTTAACACAAGGCGGCTATCGACACCCCTATACCCACGAAACACTTGATATTGAATTAGCCCGCCGAGCAGGGACATTAAGTGAGGGGCAAGCTGATGATATGGATGGCATGGATGTGTTTTCTTTTGCCATTACAAAAGTGCCAAAGGCCATGAAGAAGTTGTGTGCTGAATACGAAATCAATCTCGAAGAAGTTGACCATTTGGTGTTGCACCAAGCTAATAAGCTGATTATTGATGCCATTGCAAAACGCATGAAGATGCCAAATGAAAAGGTGCCTTTGGGATTACGCGAGTATGGCAATACCACCAGTGCAAGCATCCCATTGACCATCGTATCAGCGTGTTCAGAAGAATACAGAAATGGTCATCAGAAATCATTGGTATGTGGCTTTGGTACAGGTCTATCATGGGGCTCTGCTTATTTTGAAACGAATCATATTGTTGTTCCAGAAGTGATAATTTACAAACAATGAGTTATAATCCTTATAGTTTAGAGAATAAAACCATTTTGGTGACAGGTGCCTCTTCAGGCATTGGTAAAGCAACAGCTATTGAATGTGCTAAGTTAGGCGCGACTGTAGTTGTTACAGCACGAAATGAGGAGCGCCTCTCTGCTGTTTTGGCAGAGCTGGATGCCAGCTATGGACAAAAGCATCAGATGATTATTGCTGATATATCAACCTCAGAGGGTATCAATCAACTCATATCTACCCTCCCTGTCTTGGATGGTGTATATAGTAATGCAGGTATAGCGATAGGGAATAGTCCTATTAAGTTTATTGGTGAAGACCAGCTGCAAAGTCTGATGCAGACTAATACCTATTCACATGTGATGCTGGCCAAAATGCTATTTAAGAAGAAGCTAATCGCTAAGAATGGGTCTATGGTGTTTACAGCATCAATTGGAGGCACTTTAAGTTATGGCCCAGGAAACACCTTGTATGGTATGTCTAAGAATGCCCTGTTGGCATTTGCCAAATATGCCGCCATTGAATTTGCGCCACGAGGCATTCGTGTGAACTGTGTTAGCCCAGGTATGATTGAAACTCCGTTGATTAATCTTGATGCTTTGACTGATGAGGACAAGGCTATTGACGCAGACAAATACTTATTGAAGCGCTATGGCAAACCAGAAGAGGTGGCACGCACAACAGCTTTCCTGTTAGGTGATGCCTCTTCATTTATTACAGGTACTACTATCGTTGTTGATGGTGGTTACATCGTAAATCATTAAATATGGCATTTTTAGAAGTAAAGAATGTAGCAATCAAGGGGGTTTCAGTGGCTGTCCCCAAGCAAGTGAAAGTTGCTAAGGAAATGCCATATTTTACAGAGATAGAGGCAGACAATTTTACTAATGTCACTGGCGTAGTTAGTTCGCATCTGGTCCCTGAAGGAATGACAGTATCTGACTTGTGCCAAGAAGCTGCAGAAAAGTTGTTGTTAGAAGCTGGATGGGAAAAGGAAACCATTGATCTGTTAATGTTTGTCAGCACCTCGCGTGACTTTTACATTTGTCCAAACACCTCAAATATCTTGCAAGACAAGTTAGGACTTCGTACAGAGTGCATAGCTCTCGACTTGCCTTTTGCATGCTCTGGCTATGTGTATGCACTTTCCGTAGCAGGTATGATGATGCAATGTGGGCAAATAAAAAGAGCTTTATTATTGGTTGGAGAGCAAACCTCAGCCAACCAATCCCATTTGGATAAGACCGTATGGTCTTTGCATGGCGATGCAGGGTCAGCCACATTATTGGAGTACAATCCTGAGGTTAAGCACCCGATGCAGTTTAACCTTGGAGGAGATGGGAGCGGTTGGGAAGCCATCATTTGCCGTGAAGTAGGAGTGCGATGCCCTACCACAGAGGAGTCTTTGGTCGTTAAGAAGTACGAAGAAGGTATCGAACGCAACAGTATGCAGTGCTCTATGGATGGTATGAGCGTTTTCTCATTTGCTATTACACGACCGGGACAGTGTATTAAGGGACTTAGCGAGCATTTCGATTTTGACCTTACCCAAATTGATTATCTCCTGATTCATCAGGCAAATAAGATGATTGATGAGAAGATACGTCGCAAACTGAAACTCACTGCAGAGCAAGTACCTTATAGTATGATGTATTATGGCAATACCAGCTCATGCACCATACCCGTCACAATGGTTACCCAGATTCGGGAAAAATTGGAAGCAGGAGAAAACGAGCTGGTCATGTGTGGCTTTGGCTCTGGCCTTAGTTGGGGTGCCGCTCATGTGTTTACGGATAAAATCATTTGTTTACCAGTGATAGAACTTGAATAAAATGAAACAATTAGAAGGAAAAACAGCACTTATAACTGGTTGCAACCGCGGTATCGGCCGTGCCATTTTAGAAGCTTTCGTCAAAGAAGGTGCATCAATTATCGCATGTACACGTACCATCGACGACGAATTAAAAGAGGTATATAACTCCTTGTCAGGGAAGTATGGTATTCAGATATATCCCTTATCAATGGATTTGTCAAATCAAGAATCCATCAAGCAAGGGATGAAAGAGGTTACAGAACTCAAGGTACCCATTGACATATTGGTGAACAACGCAGGTATCGCCAAGTTCCGTCCTTTTGTCATGAGCAGGATAGACGATTTTAAAGAGATGATGCAGGTAAACCTGTATGCTCCTATTCAGATCAGTCAGTATGTCGTTAAGAATATGCTCAAGCAAAAGAAAGGATGCATCATCAATTTCTGCTCTATTTCCGGGATGGATATGAATGCCGGAAATGCGGCTTATGGTGTTAGTAAAGCTGCCATTGCCTCATTAACAAGAACCATGGCTAAAG
>OMSH01000010.1 GCA_900313715.1 uncultured Prevotellaceae bacterium | reverse complement strand
TCTCAGCGCTCATACCTGCACCTGTTAGAAACACCAAATTCTTCATACTTTTACTATTTTGGTCATTCAAAAGTACAAAAAACTATCTAGAAAAGCAATGATAAGATAATTTAAATGCATAAATATCTAATATTTCAATAAAAAGAAGTAACTTTGCACGCTTTTAGAATGAAAAATATGGATCAGAAACAAGTTAGTTATGCATTAGGCCTGGGAATTGGCCAAAATCTACTTGGCATGGGAGCCAAAGATATCATTATTGATGAATTCGCCCACGGAGTGAAGGATGTGTTAGAAGGCAAGAAACTGGAGATAGATCATAAAACAGCACAGATCATTGTCAGTCAGTATATTGATGAGCTGGACAAGAAAATGACAGTTGCCCGTCAAGAAGCCAACAAACAGTTCCTCGATGAAAACAAAAAGCGTGAGGGCGTGGTGGAATTGCCCAGTGGTTTGCAGTATTATGTGGTGAACAAAGGCAATGTAGACGGCAAGCGTGCCAAAGAAACCGACCGTGTTCAGTGCCACTACGAAGGTCGTTTATTGGATGGCAATGTATTCGACAGTTCCTACCAACGTGGCGAACCAGCTGTATTTGGCGTGAATCAGGTAATCAAGGGTTGGACAGAAGCCCTACAACTCATGCCCGAAGGTGCCAAGTGGACACTTTTCATCCCATCCGAAATGGCTTACGGAGCTCAAGGAGCTGGTCAGGTAATTCCTCCACACAGTGCGTTGATTTTCGACGTAGAATTACTGAAAATATTATAAAACAATTAAATAGTAAAGCAAAATGAAAAAATTATCAATTATCGTCGTGATGGTTATCACAGCATTGATGTCATCATGCACAGCACAGGGACAATATGGCAATCTTAAGTCCGACATTGACACATTATCTTATGCAATTGGCTTCTCACGAGTAGAAGGTTTGTCAGATTACTTGCTCAGCCAAGGTGTAGACAGCACTTTGATGGTAGATTTCCTCAAAGGTTTCGATGAAGGCATGAATAATGTTGACGATAATAAGTTTACTGCTCGCCGTGTAGGTATGCAGGTAGCCTATATGGTGAATGGCTGGATTCCTGGTCTCAACGAGTCTATCTTTGGTTCAGATTCCACTTTGACAATTAATCGCGATATCATGATTAAGGGTTTTCTTGATGCCGTAGCTAAAAAAAGCGAGTTGATGGACTTGGTAAAAGCTCAGGCTTATTCAAACGAGAAGATGAAAGAAATCAAGGAACGTGTCATCGAAAAGAACTACGGCGAGAACCGTATTGCCAACGAGCAGTTCATGGCTGAGAACAAAACCAAGGAAGGTGTGGAAACTACTGAGAGTGGTTTACAATATAAGGTCATCACCATGGGCAAAGGTGAGAAACCTTCTGAAAATAGTGAGGTAAAAGTGAATTATCGTGGTACATTAATTGACGGCACCGAGTTCGATAGTTCATACTCTCGCAACGAACCAACAACTTTCCGAGTAGGTCAAGTAATCGAAGGTTGGAAAGAAGCGTTACAGCTCATGCCTGTAGGTTCAAAATGGGTGCTTTACATCCCACAGGAACTGGCTTATGGAAGCCGTGAAGCAGGTGATAAAATTAAACCTTACTCTGCTCTTATCTTTGAAGTAGAGTTGCTGGAGATTACCAAATAATCTCTTTTATAACCCAATAGTAGTCCACTCTTGCATGTCAAGAGTGGACTTTTTTTTAAATAATCACTTTTTTTTAGTCAAAATGATTGTTGGGAATAAAAAAAGCCCTATATTTGCTCACAAAATACAACAACTTTCTAACTTTTTTGTTAATATCATGGAGAAAATTGACAAACTTGACAAGAAAATATTGACTATCATCTCAAAGAATGCCCGCATTCCTTTCAAGGATGTAGCAGCACAATGTGGCGTATCCCGTGCAGCCATTCACCAGCGTGTTCAACATATGATCGATTTAGGCATCATAGTTGGCTCTGGCTACGAGGTAAACCCCAAATCATTGGGCTTCATGACCTGCACATATGTAGGCATCACCTTGGAGAAAGGTTCTATGTATAAGGCTGTGGTAACAGAACTCAACAAAATACCAGAGGTAGTAGAATGCCATTTCACAACAGGTCCTTACACCATGCTTGTAAAACTATTTGCTCGCGACAATGAGCACCTGATGGACTTGCTAAACAACAAACTGCAAGAGATACAAGGTGTTAATGCCACAGAAACGCTTATCTCGTTGGATCAGAGTATCAAGAAAGAAGTACCAATTGAGGTTTAAATAAAGTAGAGCAAACCTGTATGCAGTTTCTTACAGACTACCACCTGACAGGCTTAGTTATTGGTATCTGTACCTTCCTAATCATCGGGATATTTCATCCCGTTGTCATCAAGGCAGAATACTATTGGGGTACCCGTTGCTGGTGGTTTTTCCTTTTCTTGGGCTTGGCAGGAACGACAGCTGCTATCTGGGTTGATAGTTTGTTTCTGTCATCTTTACTGGGTGTTTTCGCCTTCTCGTGTTTTTGGAGCATCCACGAAGTCTTCGAGCAAGAGGAGCGTGTACGTAAGGGTTGGTTCCCCAAGAATCCCAAGCGTACTTATAAGTTTTGATGCAAAACACTTGCATATTTCTCAAGAAAAGACTAATTTTGCAGTGCTTTCCCAATTTAAAGGAAATGTAGGACTTGTAGCTCAGTTGGTTAGAGCAACAGACTCATAATCTGGAGGTCCCAGGTTCAAGCCCTGGCTGGTCCAC
>OMSH01000173.1 GCA_900313715.1 uncultured Prevotellaceae bacterium | reverse complement strand
TCTTAACTCTTATGAACCATGGAAATAGAATACGTTAGAAGTCGCTTCATCAAGCATTTCGATGGACAGACAGGAGCCGTTTACACATCACCAGGACGTGTCAATCTGATTGGTGAGCACACCGATTACAATGGTGGCTTTGTATTTCCTGGAGCAGTTGATAAAGGTATCATGGCAGAGCTTAGGCCTAATGGTACTGATAAAGTAAAGGCATATTCCATTGACCTGAAAGACTATGTGGAATTTGGCCTCAACGAGGAGGACGCTCCAAGAGCCTCATGGGCAAGATACATTTTTGGCGTATGTCGTGAAATGATCAAGCGTGGTGTAGAGGTGAAAGGCTTCAATACAGCATTTGCCGGTGATGTGCCACTGGGTGCAGGTATGTCTTCATCAGCTGCATTAGAAAGCACTTACGCCTACGCACTTAACGAGTTGTTTGGTGATAACAAGATTGATAAGTTTGAACTTGCAAGAGTTGGTCAGGCTACAGAACACAACTATTGTGGCGTAAAATGTGGCATCATGGACCAATTTGCTTCCATCTTCGGCAAAAAAGGCAGCCTGATGCGCCTTGACTGCCGTTCAATGGAGTACAAGTATTACCCATTTGAACCCACTGGCTATAAACTGGTATTGGTAGATAGCGTGGTAAAACACGAACTTGCTTCATCTGCTTATAACAAACGTCGCGAGAGTTGCGAGAACGTTGTAGCTGCCCTGAAGAAGAAATATCCTGAAGTACAGTTCCTGCGTGATGCCACTATAGAGATGTTGGCTGAGGTGAAGGCTGAGGTATCTGAAGAAGATTACATGCGTGCCGAGTATGTAATTGAAGAGATACAACGAGTGCTTGACGTTTGTGACGCTTTGGAGAAAGGTGACTACGAGACTGTAGGCCAGAAGATGTATGAAACTCATCAAGGCATGAGCAAGCTGTACGAGGTTAGCTGCGAAGAACTTGACTTCCTCAATGACGTAGCTTTCGATTGCGGAGTAACTGGTTCTCGAGTAATGGGTGGTGGCTTCGGTGGTTGCACCATTAACCTCGTAAAAGAAGAACTCTATAGCACATTCATCAAAGAAGTTAAACAACGCTATGGCGAGAAGTTCGGCAAACGTTGCAAGATTTACGACGTAGTGATTGATGATGGCGCTCGTAGACTTATCTAAGTATTCTAAAATGATAAAAATAGGAATTAGGTAACCTCCTAATTCCTATTTTTGTAAACTGTCAATGCTATGAAGATTCTTTACATCATGGATCCATACTGCAAATGGTGTTACGCAACAAGTGATGCCATTCAGCAGCTATTCGACGCCTTGGAAGGCAAGTTGCCATTTGAGGTGATACCTGCTGGCATGTTGGCTGGCGAATTCACACAAGTACAATCACCAGAAACAGCTTTCGCTCATCGGAAACTCGATGCCAACATCACCAAGGAAACAGGCAAGGAATTCGGAGCAGGATATAAATCGGCACTTAATGAAAAAGAAATGGTACTTGACAGCCTGGTGCCTAGTCGTGCCATCATGGCATGCCGTACTATTGCCCCCCATCTCACCCTACAGTTTGCCCACAGGATCCTTCATGCCCGTTATCAAGATGGTAAGGATTTAACCGACGATACTGTATATTTAGAAATCTGCGAGCAAATTGGCATTGACAAACCTACATTCTTCCAACAGTTCTCATCACAAGAGAATGATGAGAACACCCGACAGGCCTTCCTTTTTGCCGAGAAATATGCCGAACACTACCCTACTCTTATTTATGAGGAAGATGGTGAGATGGATATCCTGACTGAAGGCTATTCTCCTTATTCATTAATAGAACTGCGCCTCAGCAAATTGCTAAGACGCAGTAGAAAGAGCTAGGCTATATTTAGCTTATTATGATGACATTTGCATCAGTTGTTGTTGGGCTTCCTGATATTCAGTTAACATCTCATTCATGACATCGGAAACTGTCTGAATACCCTTTCCCTTAAACTGCGAGGCATTCTGACCAATTTCCACTTCACCATTCACCAGGTCACCTTCGAAGATGCCCAAACGATTACGTCCTACACCTATAATCTCAAGGAGTTGCTCAGCGGTAGCACCTGCTGCCTCTGCCTTGTCAAGCTGTTCGCGATAAGGATTCTTTGCCATACGAGTAGGCGACAGTTTCTTTAATATCAGCATGGTATCGCCCTCTTCCAGATTCAGACAGAAATTCTTGAATGCCTCACTGGCAGAGCTTTCCACTGTCAGTGCAAAGCGAGTACCTATCTGTACACCCTCAGCACCTAAAGCATAGGCAGCCAACATAGAAGGGCCATTACCAATGCCACCTGCAGCAATCAATGGAAGAGAAGTAGCTTTACGAACAGCTGGAATCAAGCACATGGTGGTAGTTTCCTCACGACCATTATGGCCGCCAGCCTCAAAACCTTCAGCCACCACAGCATCAACTCCGGCCTCCTCACACTTCTTGGCAAACTTTGATGATGATACCACATGCACCACCAAGATACCACGCTCTTTCAGCCACCCTGTCCATTTTTTAGGACTGCCTGCAGAAGTGAACACCACCTTCACACCTGTCTCAGCAATGACGTTCATCATCTCTTCTACTCCAGGCTTCATCAAAGGTACATTCACTCCAAAAGGCTTTTCTGTAGCCAACTGACATTTCTCGATATGTTCCTTCAGCAACTCTGGTGTCATAGAGCCTGCACCTATCAAGCCCAATCCTCCGGCATTACTCACCGCAGCTGCCAAACGCCAACCGCTACACCATGCCATACCGCCAGCAATCACTGGGTATTCTATACCGAAAAGAGATGTAATTCTATTCATATTTCCTATATTTAATATTTGAGACTGCAAGATACGAATTATTTTTCACTCTGCAAACTGTCAACCTGTGCAACGTTATAGTTTTTCAACACCTCCAAGGTTTTCTTCACATTATGCTTATGACGGAAATCCCAAAACTCACGGGTAAAGTACTTCGTCAGATGATAAGCAAAGTCACCAGTAAAGGTAAGACCATTGGCTGATGGGGCAAATTGCGGAAGATCTATCTGCATCTTGACTTCAGCCTGTTTGGGGAGTTTCAGTTTAGGCATGGTGGTATCAAACTCCAGCCACGGCTTCTCACTAATAACAGACTGACTTCCTACGAAACCATTCTCCCTCAGTTCCTCCAATGTACGAGGGTTGAGTTTGATTTCCCCATCAGTTCTCAGCAACTGATCCAGACGAAGGGAATCAGCTTGTGTCCATTCTTGGGCGCACACAAAGCCCCATGCCATCATTAACGACAGCATCATGAAGTATCTCAGTCTCATAAAAGTCAAAGAACTATCACCACCACCTATAATCTGAACCCGCTAACGGCTCATCTACTGCGGTATCGATAACAGATAATATGCCTGAATGCTTTGTCTTGTTCCACCACCAACGATAATGGGCAGCAGCATCCAGCAACTCATCATCACTCAAGAAATATATACCTTCATAGTTGACTGCATCTTTATGCACCATGCGGCTTCCTAATGAAGCATTGCTTCCTACGCGAATAGACTCTATCACCCACAGCACACATTCACCCAATCGAGGCTTGCCGCCTGCGAGATAAGACACTGGTGCCAAGGGAAAAGAAGGAATCTCGGTCAAATCCTCGGCATAATAAAGCAATGCCTCTATATCGTCGGTTGTAAACTGTGGCATTACCACAGTACCCGTTTCTTCGTTCACAGCCAAGGTACCCGCTTTGAGTTGCTTAACGAACAAATCCACATCCGGGTTTTCCATGTCCAATACATCGTCAGAGCAAGAAACCCACGCACATGCCAATGCCAGAAGCATCAGTAATAATCCATTACGACCTATCGTTCTCATAATTCTGCGGATTTAAAAGTTAATAACTCATGCGGACACCGCATAACAGATTCACATTAACAGCCTGCTCTGTACGCAAGGTACGAGTATTGCCATCTGTGTCAAAATAATGCGAAAGCGAAGGTTCGGCATATACCGCCAAATTGTCGGTGAACTTATAACGCACTCCTAAACCTACCGTGGCTGCCAATTGTACAGGCTCCTCGCTAAAGCTCTTTCCCAATAGCTTCTCCACCACGCCACCTACTGTAGCGTACACATCCACTTTCTTGCCCTCAGCTAAATTCACATCCAACTTCACAGGCAAAGAGAGAGATGACTGGTTCTCGTCATTGTGCACAGGCATATAGTTATACAGTAAGCCAGCCTCTACTGCTAAGGTCTTGTTAAGTTTACGTTCAACTGTCATACCTGCTGTCAAAGGCATTTTGAAGTCACCCTTTGGGATGGCAGTTCCAAAGGCAGGTTTCAATGCCCACTTGGATGATTTTCTATCAGAATAGCCTGTCGAAGCAGTTGCCTCGTTTTCAGTTTCGGACAAGTCACCGTTTGAGGCGTTAACCAATCCGTTGAAAGGTTTTCCCCCATTGATATAGCCATGTTCAATAATCTGAAAAGTTACCTCTACAGGTACCATTTCATCATCATCCTCAGTCTCAACCTCTTTATGTGACGCAAGCACTAAACCGTTAGCCACTGAGTTGGTTGATGATTGACCTTTAAGTATTGATTGCTGTAGGGTGGCAGCCATAGGCTCAGACACCTTATTATATATATTAGGAGTGTCTGTCTCTGGCTGGTTACTTTCTGGAGAGGTTGCCAACTTGGCTGATACCTCTGAGAAGGCTTGTTGAATATCTTGTTCCTGAGAGTTGAGGTACCAGAAAGCTACCGACCCAAGGGACAGCACCAACAAGACAGAAGCAGCAGCCATCCAACGACGCCAAACAGGTCTAATTACAGCATGCTTAGCTGTCACTTCCTCTACTGGCGTTGCCGTCATAGCAGAGAGGTCTTTTTCCAAGTCCTCCCAGAAACCTTCTTTCACAGGCATCTTTGCTTCGCCTAAACTTTGGAACAATGCAGAAAAGTCATCTTTCTCCTTCATGCTTGACATATTGTTTGATCTTATTTGCTAATAAACTCTTTGCATACCGGAATTGAGACTTTGATGTATTAAGTTTGATGTGCAGCAGGTCGGCTATCTCCTTGTGTGTTTTATCCTCGAAGACAAAAAGGTTAAACACCATCCTGCATCCTTCAGGCAATTGTGCTACCATATTCATCAGAGTTTCCACATCTATCCCACTGGCCTCAACCATTATCGCCTTCTCATCCACATCGGGCAGGTCAGGCAACTCCTCGTTATCCATCAGCAGGAGTCCGTCAGCGTGCTTTCGCCTCATAAAGTCGATTGCCTGTGCACTCATCACTTTGTATATCCAACTCTTCAGCGCACTCTCACCTCGGAAAGTAAAGTGGGTGAAGATTTTGATAAACCCATCATGCAATACATCATGAGCGTCGTCCAAGTTACCGGTATAACGATAGCAAACGGCAAGCATTTGCTCCGCATATTGAGTGTATAGTTGCTTGCGAGCATTCGCATCGCCTTTTCTACACCCCTCCACCAGTTTCAACTCGTCGGCATTCACAACTAACGGACTTCTATCTATGCTCAATTCATGCTTTCTAATAGTAAGACGCAAAGAATACCAGAAAGGAGGTAAAGATTTTTGTTAAATAGTATTAAATTAATAATGGCCATGCCCATTTCTGGACACAGCCATGTCTTATATTAATAACATCAGCAAGCCTTGAAACTCATGTCAAGTCCTTTGACAGAGTGCGTCAGTGCTCCCACAGAAATATAATCCACCCCACACTCAGCATAGTCGCGAAGGGTATCGAAAGTAATACCGCCAGACGATTCTGTCTCAAATCGGCCATTCACCATCTCTACAGCCTTACGTGTCATCTCAGGGGTGAAGTTATCAAACATGATACGGTCCACACCACCCAAGTCGAGCACCTGCTGCAACTCATCGAAGTTGCGCACCTCAATCTCAATCTTCAGGTTCTTGCCTTTCGCCTTGCAGTATTCCTTGGCACGGGTAATTGCCTTGTCAATACCGCCTGCAAAATCCACATGATTATCTTTCAGCAAAATCATATCAAACAGTCCGATGCGATGATTCATGCCACCACCTATCTTCACCGCCATCTTTTCCAGGATACGCATACCAGGGGTAGTCTTGCGGGTATCCAGCACATGGGTGTGCGTACCCTCCAGGCGACTCTGGTATTTATGCGTCATGGTAGCAATACCACTCATACGCTGCATGATGTTCAGCATCAAGCGTTCTGTCTGTAGCAGACTCTGGACCTTACCCTCTACCACCATAGCCACATCGCCTGGCTTCACAGGAGCACCATCCTCTATAAAAACTGTCACTTTCAGTTCGGGGTCAAAGCGATAGAACACCTCCTTGGCCACCTCCACACCTGCCAAGATACCCTCTTCCTTGATGAGCAGTTTAGATTTGCCCATAGCTGTTGGGGGGATACATGATAAAGTGGTGTGGTCACCATCACCTATATCT
>OMSH01000158.1 GCA_900313715.1 uncultured Prevotellaceae bacterium | reverse complement strand
TAAACTTGTCGTGCTGGAATACCGATAGTGCGTAAAGCTGCAACCGTAAAGGTGGATTCCTCACCACATCGGCCATAAGCAGCACAGATAGTGGCCAGAGGCGAGGTAGTCCGTGCATCCGATGGTTGATAGGTTACCCGTTCATGGCACCAATGATTCACCTCCAAAATAGCCTCCTGCATACTGAGCCCTTTCACTCTTTCTTTCAGATCATCATAGCAAGCCAGACGAAAAGTATCCAGATTTTCATTGTTCACACGTACAGGCAATACGAAATGACGAAACAACAACTCGGGAACTTGCTCGCCCCATGCCATTTCTTGTTGTGCTTTAAATGACATTCGCACATTATCCAAGTAATAATCCGTGGAATAGTCGGTCATATCTCCTATCGGCATATAGGCATACAAAAACTGCAAAGCCTCCTGCTCTTTAGAAGTAACATCTGATGCAGGTGTATAGAACTGCATACCTACCAATCCTACTTTTGCCTCAAAGTCTGATGCCACCTGCTGGCGATAATCTCTGTCACTGATAAAATGGCTATCCGTAGCATAACAACCCTCAAGCAGCACGAGCAACAGCACCCATATATAATAATGTATTCTCATATCGAATTTTTAATCTTTCCTTCGCAAATGTACGAAAAAAAAATGTACATTTGCAAAATAAGATGAATAGAGTATAAATTATAAAACTATAGATATGAAGAAACTGATTTGGGTAGCTGCCACAGGCCTCATGCTGGTTATGGGCAGTTGTAGCACACCAGCCGCAGATGATAATCTGTATGCTGAGTTTCAGAACCCACCTGCTGAGGCACGTCCTCGCGTTTGGTGGCATTGGATGGATGGCAATGTAACCAAGGATGGTATTTACAAAGACCTGACCTGGATGAAGCGTTCGGGCATTGCTGGCTTCATGAACTTCGATGCCGGTTTTAGAACACCTTTGTTGATTGACAAAAAGGTGGCATACATGACGGACGAATGGAAGGATGCTTTTGCTTACACTGTTCACCTGGCCGACTCATTGGGTTTGGAAATGTCAGTAGCAGCATCACCAGGATGGAGTTTTACGGGTGGTCCTTGGGTAGAGCCAAAGGACGGCATGAAGAAGCTGGTGTGGCGAGAGATGACTGTCAGTGGTGGCACCTCTTTCGACGGCTTATTACCAGAACCCTACAAAACCATTGGAGCTTTCCAGAACGTGCCTCGTTCTAACTCCAACAACATCAATGGGGGTGGCACCAATCCAGGTGAAGGCTATTATGCCGATATCGCCGTGCTGGCCTTCAAAATGCCAGAGGCCGACAAGAACTTAGCTGCCTTGAATCCTAAAATTTCTTCCAGCGGCGGCAACTTTTCACTGCAAAAACTTACCGATGGCGACCTGACCAATGCTGACTTATTGGCACCAGGACCAGGTGGAGCCAATGGCAAGGCTTGGATTCAATATGAGTTCAGTGAGCCACAGACCGTGAAGGCACTGACCATCATGGATGGCAGAATTCGTGGGCAGTGGGGTGCCCCTGTTCAGGAAATCAACAAGGTGTTGCAAGTGAGTGACGATGGCAAAACCTTCCGTGAAGTATGTAAGATTCCTAACAGCTCTGCCCCACAAGGCACAGTGGACATCCCAGAAACTACAGCCAAGTATTTCCGTTTGGTGATTGACAATGTAGTAGTAGTCAATCCATACGCTGCTCTGATGGGCGTAAGTGCAGAGCCACAGGCCGAACCTACTCCTATCGCTGAGTTTGTTTTGCATAGTGTAAACCGCATTAACCATGCAGAAGAAAAAGCTGGCTTCGCTGCTCCTGCAGACTTGGCTCTCTACGACACCCCTGACGAAGCTGCTGCTATTGCTTTGGAAGATGTGATTGACATTACCGACAAAGTGCATGATGGTCGTTTAGTTTGGGATGTGCCAGAGGGTACCTGGAAGGTAGTGCGCTATGGATATTCACAAACTGGCCACCAGAACAACCCTGCTCCTCCTGAGGCCACAGGCTTTGAAGTTGACAAGATGGATCCTGTTGCTTTCAGGGCTTATATGGACCACTACTTAGGTATGTACACCGATGCTTCTAAGGACCAGTTAGGCAAGGTAGTGAAATACATCATGACCGACAGCTATGAGTCTGAGCAAGAAAACTGGACTCCAGCCATGGAGGAGGAATTCGAGGCACGCAATGGCTATAGCCTGCGTCCATGGATGCCTGTACTGATGGGACATATCGTCAACAGCTCTGAAGAGAGTGAACGTTTCTTGCGAGATTGGCGCAGGACCTTGGGTAGCTTGGTAACCGACTATTGCTACAACCTGCTGACCGACATTCTGAAAGAGCGTGGCATGGGCCGCTATACCGAATCGCATGAGAATGGACGAGTATATCTGGTAGATGGCATGGAGGTAAAGGCGAAAGCTGATGTACCAATGGCAGCTGCTTGGATGCCGAATAATACGGGAGCTTCTACCCCTCCTATGAGCCGTGCCGACATCCGTGAATCGGCCTCTGTTGCCCATATCTACGGACAAAATCTGGTGGCTGGTGAGTCACTCACTGCCCCTGGTGGTGAGGGAGCATCATACGCTTACCATCCTGCCAATCTGAAGGCTATTGCCGACATGGAGATGGCAAGTGGTTTGAACCGCTTTGTGATTCACACCTCTGTGCATCAGCCGTTGGATGAGCTAAAACCAGGTTTGGGTTTAGGTCCTATCGGACAGTGGTTCAACCGCCTCGACAACTGGTCTGAATCGGCATGGGCTTGGATGGACTATATGGCTCGCAGTTGCTACCTCTTGCAGAAAGGCAAGTTTGTGGCTGACATTGTCTATTATTATGGTGAGGACAACAACATCACGGGTTTGTATGGTGCAGAGCAACCTCCATTCCCAGTAGGTTACAACTATGACTATATCAACAGCGACGCATTACTGAATTTGCTCAAATACGAGAATGGCAGACTCACCACGCCCAGTGGCATGAACTATCGCATGCTGGTGCTTGATCCGAATGTAAAGCGTATACCAGTGGATGTACTGAAGAAGATTGCCTCACTGGCAAAGGCTGGTGCCGTGATTTGTGGTGCAAAGCCTGAGTTACCAGGCCGTCTGACCGATGATGCAGATGAATTTAACAGTATTGTTGAAGAAATCTGGGGAGGTGCACTGAAAAATGTCTATCTCACCAGCGACATGAAGAGCGTATTGGACAAGATTGGTGTGCAACCCGACGTAACTATCGGCGACGACCTACGCTTCATCCATCGCCATACCAGTCGTGCTGACATCTATTGGATCAACAACCCCGAAGGTCCTGACAAGACCTTAGAGCTGTCATTCCGTGTCAAGGGTAAGAAGCCTGAGATTTGGCACCCAGAGACTGGCAAGCGTGAGGATGTGACCTATCGGACAGAGGGTGACCGCACGGTGGTAAAGGTGAACTTGGTTGAGAACGATGCTTTGTTTGTAGTGTTCAATGGTCCTGCAGAACAAGAGGCAGTAACCTTGCCCGAGTTAAAAGAGGTGCATGTCAACACTATCAACATACCATGGGATGTGGCATTCCAGGAGAATCGAGGAGCACCTGCTACAGCTCATTTCGACCAGCTCATCAACTTGGCCGACAGTGATGTGGATGGCATTAAGTATTTCAGCGGTGTGGCTACCTACACCAGCAGCTTCGAGGTAAAGGACGACGAGCTTGACTCCCGCCAGATACTCCTTGACTTGGGCAAGGTAGGTGTCATGGCAGAGGTAACCATCAACGGCAATAACTTAGGTGTATATTGGAAAACTCCTTATCGCATAGACATCACTGAAGCCCTGCATGCAGGCAAGAACGACATTGAGGTAAAGGTGACAAACTTGTGGATTAATCGCTTGATAGGTGATTCTCGCCCAGAAGTGACTGAGAAGGTTACCTGGTCGCAGTATCCATTCTATAATCCTAATTCCCAGATGTCACCATCTGGCCTCATGGGACCAGTTTGTCTGATTATCTGCAAATAACGCAACATTTGAGAAACCGACGTATGAGAAAAGCATTGTTCCTATTGGCTATGGCATTGCCATTGCTGGCTGATGCCCAACGCCAAGAAACCTTATTGGAGAAAGAGTGGCGATTCGTCAATGAAGAAGTGACCGATGCATGGCGCATTGACTATGACGACAGCAAGTGGCAGAAGGTGACGGTACCCCACGACTGGGCCATTTACGGTCCCTTCGACGGCAACAACGACCGTCAGATGGTGGCGGTAGAGCAGGACGGTGAGACCGAAGCCTCACAAAAGTCGGGCCGGACAGGTGGACTGCCCTTTGTGGGTGTTGGATGGTACCGCCACACCTTCGATGTGCCTGCCGGCAAGCAGACGGCACTGGTGTTCGATGGAGCCATGAGTGAAGCGCGCGTCTATGTCAATGGACAGGAAGCCATCTTCTGGCCCTATGGCTACAACTCTTTCTACTGCGATGTGACGCCTTTCATCCATGCTGATGGCAAGAACAATGTGGTGGCAGTAAGGTTAGAGAACCGTCCTTCATCTTCTCGTTGGTATCCTGGGGCAGGACTGTATCGCAATGTGCATGTGGTGACCACCGACAAGATACACGTACCTGTTTGGGGTACGCACGTCACTACCCCACATGTAGACAGCAACTACGCCTCAGTTAGTCTGCGTATTTCTTTGGCGAACACTGAACATCAACAGATGATTCGCTTAGTGACCGACATCATCGGCCCTGATGGCAAGACAGTTGCCACGAAAGACGATACCAAGATGGCGGTGCATGACATTGCATTCGGTCAGACCTTCATTGTTGAGCATCCTCAGCTTTGGTCACCTGAGACACCTTACCTATATAAAGCCCATACGCGTGTCTTTGCCGACGGCAAGCAGGTAGATGATTATACTACCCGCTTCGGCATCCGCAGCATCGAGTATGTGCCTGAAAAAGGTTTCTTCCTCAACGGACATCTGCGTAAGTTCCAAGGCGTGTGCAACCATCATGACCTCGGACCTTTAGGAGCAGCAATCAACAAGGCTGCCTTGCGTCGCCAACTCACCTTGCTGAAAGACATGGGTTGTGATGCCATCCGTACCTCGCACAACATGCCTGCCCCAGAGCTGGTGGAGTTGTGCGACGAGATGGGCTTCATGATGATGGTCGAACCTTTCGACGAATGGGACATGGCGAAGTGTGAGAACGGCTATCACCGTTTCTTCCACGAATGGGCAGAGCGTGACATGGTGAACATGGTGCAGCATTATCGCAATCACCCCAGCGTGGTGATGTGGAGCATCGGCAACGAGGTGCCTAACCAGCGTGACCCTGAAAGCTACAAGACATTGGCTTTCTTGCAGGACGTCTGCCATCGCCTCGACCCTACCCGACCTGTGACTGTGGGCATCGATCAGGCAGAGAACTCCCTGCACAACGGCTTTGCTGCCACGATCGACATCCCTGGCTTTAACTACCGCTTGCCTTTCTATCAGGAGGCTTATGCCATCCTGCCACAAGGCTTGGTATTAGGCTCTGAGACAGCATCCACCGTCAGCTCAAGAGGCGTGTATAAATTCCCTGCCGAATTGAAGAAAGGAGCCGTCTATCCCGATATGCAGTCATCGGGCTATGACACCGAGGCATGCCCTTGGTCTAATATTCCCGACTTGGACTTCGCCATGGCCGATGACAACGAATGGGAGATCGGTCAGTTCGTATGGACAGGCTTCGACTACTTGGGTGAGCCTACCCCCTACTACGACAACTGGCCTGCCCACAGCTCTTACTTCGGCATCATCGACTTGGCATCCATCCCTAAGGATCGCTACTACCTCTATCGAAGTTTATGGAACAAGAGCGAGAGCACCTTGCACATCCTACCCCACTGGACTTGGAAAAACCGCAAAGGACAAGTTACCCCTGTCTATGTCTATACCAGCTATCCAGAGGCAGAGTTGTTTGTGAATGGCAAGACCCAGGGGCGTCAGCGCAAATGGACAGCCGCTGAAGCCAAAGCACAGGAAGCAGCATTGGGCGAGAAAGCCACTATGCACCGCTATCGCCTCATGTGGGAGGATGTCCGTTATGAACCTGGTGAACTCAAGGTGGTAGCTTATGATGCCAATGGCAACAAAGCAGAAGAGAAAGTTGTCCGCACGGCAGGCAAGCCTCACCATCTGCAGCTGGAGATAGACAGGAGTCAGTTATCAGCCGATGGCAAAGACTTGGCATATATAACTGTCAGTGTAGTGGATAAAGATGGCAACCTCTGTCCTGATGATGTTCATGAGGTGAACTTCAAGGTAAGTGGAGCCGGCACCTTCCGTGCTGCAGCCAATGGCGACCCCACATGCCTCGAGCTCTTCCATCTGCCCCACATGCACGCCTTTGCCGTGCAACTTACGGCGATTGTGCAGAGCAGCGAACTGGCTGGCACCGTCACCCTCCAGGCTTCCGCCAAAGGACTGAAGGGAGCTAGTATTCAG